>JBAYKW010000003.1 GCA_041664365.1 Patescibacteria group bacterium | reverse complement strand
CGACACACAAGTGTGTGTCGCGTAGGGATGAGAAAGCCGCAGCGATGTGCGAGTTCTCGCCAGAGGCGAGAGGCGAGCACCGCGAGGCGGGGTCGACCGCGATATTCGTCAGAATATCGACGGGTGACCGAATCTCTCTCCGCCAAGAGAGTGCGGACTACCGATTAGGTAGTACGCAGTCTCTTCGAGAAAAGCATTCGAACGGGTGCGAGCGAGGCAAAGCCGAGCGACAATCAATCCGAGTATACGCAGGATTGATTGGCACCCCGGACAACGAGTCCCGCCAAAGGCGGGACGAGGCGAAAATCCCTCTCTCTCCGCCATTCGACTCCTCCTCGCTATCGTTCGGAGTCGCTCATGGCCTATCGGCCACTCAATTAGTACCTAACAACTGAATCGAATGCCTCGAGTGAAATCGAGAGGCACTAGCTCGTGGTCTACAGCGTTTGATAACGCTTCCGACCACTTTAATGTGGAAATAGAGTGCCCTGAGCAAAGTCGAAGGGCATAATGATGAATAATCTGCTATAATATAAGTACATTTTACTATTGATATTAAAAGCATGGATATCGACATTATCAAACCAGACGCAACAAAGGATGAAACAATATCCTCTCAGGATTACGGCAAAACCATAATTCAGTGGAAATTTCCTGAATACGAGGAACATGAACGAGGAATTATCTGGTATATTGTCGCGGGTATCGTATCTGCAGCATTTCTTACATATGCAATTGTTGTATCAAATTTTCTTTTTGCAATAATCATAGTTATTGTTGATTTGATCATTCTAATTCAGATCAACAGAAAACCGGACCGCATAGATTTTAAAATTACTGAAGAAGGATTAATGATCGGATCCTCTTTTACTCCATTCAGAAATATTAGTAAATTCTGGATTATCTATAACCCACCAAAGGTTAAAACTCTATACATTAATTATAAATCTACAATCAGACCTGGCATCACCATCCCTCTGGAAAACAAGAACCCGTTGCGGGTAAGAGAAGTATTACTTAAATACATCGAAGAAGATATTGAAAAGGAAGAAGAATCAAACAGTGAACAGATTAGAAAGTTTCTCAAATTATAAATCCGCATTGAAAATCTGTTCGCGAAAATCATGCCTTGTTAAACACATGCGGTCATAGCTCAGTTGGATAGAGCGTAGGATTGCGGATCCTAAGGTCGGAGGTTCAAGTCCTCCTGGCCGCACCATGTATATCATATTATGGCAACCGAATTAGCCACTTTAATATCAGAATTCCCGACAGTAGGCCCCCGTACAACTCAACGCTTGAAGAAGCTAGGAATTGAAACGGCAAAGGACCTGCTTTTTTATTTTCCTTTCCGTTATGAAGATTACAGCAATATATCCAGCATTGAAAAAGCTCCGCACAATCAAACAGCCACAATCAAAGCCCGCGTTGATCTGATCCGGAACAAACGCTCCCCGAGAAAAAGGATGATTATAACGGAAGCGATGCTGAGCGACGAAACCGGATCAATCAAAGCCGTCTGGTTCAGACAGCCATACCTGACAAAAACCATATTACCCGGAGACGAACTGTATCTCTCAGGTAAAATTGAAGGCGATTTGTTTTCTTTTCAGATGATTAATCCTGTATATGAAAAAGTAAAATCCATCCCCCTGCATACTGCTCGGCTTGTACCGGTCTACTCCACGACCTCGGGCATTACCCAAAAGCAAATAAGATTTCTGGTAAAAAACGCATTTCCGGCCATCAATAGTATCGATGATTGGCTGCCGACCACTATCAAAAGAAAATATAATTTTCTGGAATATGCTGAAGCGATAAAACATGTTCACTTTCCGGAAACGAAAGAACTGCTTAGAAAAGCAAGGTCGAGAATTGGTTTTGATGAATTATTTATTATTCAACTGGGTGCGATAAAATCAAAACTTGACCTGGCAAAAAAACAGGCGCCAACAATTAAATTTCAGGAAGAATTAATAAAAAACTTTGTTACTAAATTACCGTTTATTCTGACTGAAGCGCAGAAAAAGTCCTCCTGGGAAATAATAAAAGACCAGGAAAAAAATAATCCGATGAACAGGATTCTGGAAGGCGACGTAGGATCCGGTAAAACTGTTGTTGCGGCACTCGGAATGCTGAACACAATCGCAAACGGATATCAGACAGCACTGATGGCGCCGACGGAGATATTAGCCCAGCAACATTTTGATACTTTAAACAACCTTTTTCGAAAAGAAAAGGATATTAATCTCTGTTTACTTACAAGCAATCACATTAAAATTGGGAAGGGAGATGTAATTTCCAAAAAAGAATGCCAGAAAATGATTCAATCAGGAGAAATTAATGTTATAGTAGGCACTCACTCCCTGATACAGAAAAGCATTGTTTTTAAGAATTTAGCATTTATCGTCGTCGACGAACAACATCGATTTGGCGTAAAGCAAAGAAAAGAAATAAAAGAAAAAAATCCAATTAACATAAAATGGACTCCTCATTTACTCTCTATGACAGCTACCCCGATTCCCCGCTCGTTAGCGTTGACTGTTTATGGCGATCTGGATTTATCAGTGATTGATCAGCTGCCGAAGGGAAGGAAAAATATTTCAACATCCATTATTCCAAAAAACAAAAGGCAGGACGCATATGGTTTTATCCGAAAAGAGATTGAAAAGGGGCGACAAATCTTTGTCATCTGCCCGCTGATTGAAGAGTCTGATGCTCTTGGTGTAAAAGCCGTAACTTCAGAATTCGAAAAGCTGAATAATGAGGTGTTTCCGGAAATTCCCATCGGCATGCTACACGGAAAAATGAAAGCGGGCGAAAAGGAAGAAGTTATGAAAAGTTTTGTCGCAAACAAGTTTAAAATACTGGTTTCAACTGCTGTTATCGAGGTAGGGGTGGACGTGCCAAATGCGACCATTATGATGATTGAAGGCGCGGAACGCTTTGGCTTGGCGCAGTTACATCAGTTTCGTGGCAGAGTGGGAAGAAGCACACATCAGTCATATTGCTTCCTTTTTACCGAACAAGCCAGCCCGGACGTGATTAAGAGGCTTCAAGCCCTGATTAAAAGCCATAACGGCTTTGCTTTGGCTGAGAAAGACCTGGAACTGAGGGGTCCCGGGGAAGTTTATGGCAGTAAACAATCGGGGTTTTTCCCTAACTTAAAAATCGCCCGGTTAACCGACTATGATCTTGTAAAAAAAGCCCGCTTAGAAGCCGGACTAATTTTAGAGTCAGATCCTGATTTGAAAATCAATCAGATACTACAAAAAAAGATTGCTGAGTTTACTAAGAATATTCACCTGGAATAATTTAAATCGTAAAAGCAATCTCTGAAGCCTCATTGATGCTTTTTACCGGATAGCAAACAGCGTCTTTATGGTTTTTTGTATTACTCGGAATTATTATATTTTTAAATCCTAGTTTCGCGGACTCTTCCAGACGCTTGTCAATATTAATTACCGGGCGCACTTCTCCGCCCAGGCCCACTTCCCCCATCACTGATAATGTGTTGGGTAATGGAATATTCTTGAGCGCGGAAATTATAGCAAGACACACGGCCAAATCAGCGGACGGTTCTTTAATCTTCACTCCTCCGACAACATTGATATGAATATCCTGATCCTCTATTCTTATACCCATACGCTTGGTCAGAACAGCCAATAACAATTGAAGTCTTTTCTGGTCAAACCCTGAAGTTTTTCTCTGCGGATAACCGAAACCGGCCTTGGTAACCAGCGCTTGTACTTCCACCAAAAAAGGGCGACTGCCTTCCATAATGCAGGTAATCACCGAACCCGATATCTGTTTTGCACGATCTTTCAGGAGCAGTGCAGAAGGATTAAGTACCTCTGCCAACCCGTGATCTTTCATTTCAAAAATTCCAATTTCGGATGTTGAACCAAAGCGATTTTTAATTGCCCTTAATATTCTTAAAGACTGATACCGGTCACCCTCTAAATAAATCACACTGTCCACCAAATGTTCCAGTGTACGTGGTCCGGCCACCGCGCCCTGTTTGGTAACATGTCCAATTATAACAATGGCGATTTTACTGTTTTTTGCCACTTCCATAAGCTGTGCTGTTACCGCTTTAATCTGTTGCGGACTGCCGGATTGGGATTTTATTTGACTTGAAGTGAGCGTCTGGATTGAATCAATAACCGCCACCTGCGGTTTTCTTTCGGACAATGTTGCGCATACCATTTCCGCATCAGTCTCTGAGATAAAGTGCAGATCATTTGCCGTTATCTTTAACCGGTCCATGCGCTGTTTTACCTGCTCTGCTGACTCTTCGCCGGACACGTAGATAACTGATTCAGTTTGGCTTATTTTTGCCGTTACCTGCAGTGCAAGAGTTGATTTGCCGATTCCAGGGTCGCCACCAAGTAGGATTACTGACCCAGATACCAACCCTTCGCCTAATACCCGGTCAAATTCACCGAAACCAGTTTTGAATCTTAATATTTCGCCCCCTTTAATGTCACTAAAAGAAATTGTCTGCGCCAAAGGAGCGGACGGCTTGTCACTCACTGTGGCGACATATCTCCCCTCCTCAAGTGTTCCCCACTGTCCGCATTCCGTGCAACGGCCCTGCCATTTCGGATATTGTGAATCACAATGATTGCAGGAAAATATTTTTTTCTCTTTCACATTCATATTTTACAGAAGAAAAGACTCCCAAAAAAAGGAAGTCAACATAAATTATTAAACGCTATTTTACCAGCTCTGATTCAATAATATTTTTCAAATCATCATAACCTATCGTTCCGCTGATTTCCTGGTCATTAATAAAATAGTAAGGTGTTCCATCGATTTCAAATCCCGCTGCCTGGTCAATACTCTCCTGAACCAAAAGCGCGGTAGTGCCGGAATCAACACAGGTATCGAATTTTTCCACATCGAGACCCAAATCCTGTGCTAAATCGGAAAACCGTCCCTTGTTTAAGAAAAAGCTATTCTCGAAAAGCAGATCATGCATTTCCCAAAACTTATCCTGTATTTGCGCGCAACGGCCGGCCATTGCCGCATCAACGCTGGAAGCGGTTGGATAATCCTTCCATACCAGCTGAACAGTATCAGGATACTCCGCTACAATCTTTTTCATTGTGGTATTCATTGACGCGCAGTGTGCACACCCGAAATCTCCATATTCAAATATTGTCAATTTCGCATCTTTTTTTCCAATAGTTGGGTCAGTATCTAACGCTTCCGGTACTGATGAATTAACAGGGACAAATGTATCATTGGCAACAACCCCTCTTTTCACAAAAGAAAAATTACTTTTTGATTCCGAGCTTTTGGATGCGGAATCGCGGAAAATTGACAAACCAAACAGGAAAATCAGCACGAATCCCATAAGACTTAAAATACTGATACCAACCAATAGTTTTGTGGAACGTACTGATACTTTACTTTTTACTTTCAAATTGGATGATGTATTTTTTCCCCGTTTTTCTATAGCCATTTTCTAACTTATTTTAGTTTAATTGAGTTAAGCTCCCCGGTAATTTTGTTTGTAAAATACAGGATTCTCTCATCCGGTGAAAGATAAATCTGATTAACAACATAACCACTGCCGTCCGCTCTGGAAGGCGTTGCGAGCTTTGTTTTAACCCCTGTTACAAGGTCGATTCTATATATGTTATCATTGACTGAATTTGCCAATTCGGGGTACAAACCGCTTCCCTTTTCAAGACCAATCGGCACCCCGCAAAAGACCGCCCCGCCACCGATCGTGCATTTACTGGACCAGGTTTTCAGACCGGTGCTTATCGTGTTTTCCCCCGTACTGTCACCGCCGACGTCAGCTATCTTTAATTCTGGCAAATAGTCAGAGTTGGCGGAATAAGTGCTATAGATCATCTGGGTGCCCGCTTCATTCCACTTGCCCTCAAAACCTCTGCCCTGCACTTCTAATAATTTAAAATTTTCTCCGTTCTGTCCGATAAAAAATATCTGCTGTGCATCGCCTTCTGAAGTTTTTCTGAAAGTAGCGACAGTCTGACTGGTCGGCGACCAGTTAATTTCAACATCCCTGTCCTTGTCCCCTAATAATTCAATCTGCCTGATTGCCGTGCCGTCCGCGTTGGATACTCCCAGAAAATTATTACTGCTGTCCTGATCAATGTATTCAAATCCCAATTGCTCACCCGTGGCAGAAAACTTAATTTCATCCATCTCTTTTGGCAAGGTCACCTGGCTTTTCGAATCGAAATCGTAGATAATACTGGTACCGTCCGGAAAACTGATTACCGCTTTATTACCCGTCGGCGACCATTCTACGCTTTCTGCGTTCGGAAAAAGATCCTCACTGATCAGAGTTTTGATTTTCCCGTCAGCGGAAACTTGATAAAACTTGCCTGTTTTTTTATCATAAAATCTTAAATTATTACCGATAATTTTTGTACTGACGATCTCACCTTCAGCTACCTGATTAGTCAGAGTGTTTCCACCATTGGCAATCGGGGAAACGACGGGCAGGCTGGAATTTGTATTTATATTTACGTTTGCTACAGGACGGTTGGTATTATCGTTTGCGATCGGCAAGTCGTCTGAATTAACAATTACCCCGTTGACATTCACCTGTCCCGGCTGTATCCCATCATCTGCGCGGAAGAAAATAACGTAAATCAGATATCCCATAAATATCACAACCGCGATAAAGGCGACGATCAGTCCCGCGATCTTAACGCTGTTTTTTATTTTCATAATATAATATTAAATATTTTCTATCTTAATTAATCTCCTGCGCAACGCATATTTGTAACTCTTCCACAACCTTTACGTGCCTCATCTGCAGGAATATATGACCCATTATCATGCAAAATGTCCAATAAAATCCAACTACATTTTGATGCATCACTTGAAAAGTTACCGAATTTACCATCCATCACGCAATGTGCCCATTGAGGAGCACCATCAGTAAAATTGACCCAACCACAATGTGAACCCACCATATACGCACCGCCTGTTACTCCAGTTATACCCCAATAAACGTCACCGCATTCTTGATTACTAATGAACCATTCGTCATTCTTTACATCAAATGTTGTTTGACTTGTATAGGTATGATTCTGCATCGTTATCTCACTTTTTTCAGTTGTTTTAACCAATGAATTAGGACCAGTAATAGTCTCAATTACGCAAATATTGTCCGGATCACTACTCCACAATCCGGCACATTTTTCCCCTTCTGCGGCATTGATAACTTTTGACGATTCACATCTAATAGGCTCATGAGCGGTTTCATCAATCTCCGCATCAAAATCACAGAGTCTACTGGCTAATGTACTATCTCTGAGTTCCTGAACAACCGGGATGGTGAGCGGTGTCAGCGCGGTGATGCTTGGATTTAACGTATTCAAAATAAAAAATGAAGTGAGCGCCAGTACCAGCCCGAAAATAGCGCTCATAATCTGCTCTTTGGCACCGCTGATGATGGAAGGATTGCCGGCCGCTGTGATCCATTTATAACCGCCGATTACCATCATCGCTGCCGCCAAAATACCGGCGGATGTTACAAAAAACTCATAGAATATCCGGATATAGTCCCCGAGATCATCCACTGATGTCTTATCACCAATCGGAATATTCAAGTCAATCTTAGCAAGTGTAATTTGTGGTATTAAAATTATACTCAATGAGACGAACAATGCTATGACAATTAGTTTTTTCATAAAGTTTTAAATTATTTATCTTCTTCTGGGAGATTTAATAGCGCCTGTCTAAATTTGAGTGCTTTATCAAGCTTTTTCTGTATTTTTTTCTTCTCATCAACAGCATCTCCTAATTCTTTATTCCTCTGTAAAACTGATTTTAATACACGCGCGGTCCAAGCTGGAAGGACATCTGCATAAGGTATAAGTTCAACAAGTGACAACATCCACCCCTCAATCTTTTCCTTCCCCTCTTGTTCAATTTTCAAAATAAACGCTGCTAGCATAAGCTGGATGTCAAATAACCAGTCAACCCACCCCCACAATCCAAAGCCTACAACATCAAGTACATCCTTCCCCAGCACCGCTGCTAACACGGTCATTAACAGGATTAACGTTTTTCTAAGACCGGCGATTTGCTCATCTATTTTTTTAATCTTGTTCCTGTATGTATTTACTTCTATTTGTATTCTTTGTAATAGACTGTAATCCCCTCCCGCACCTGCTACATTTTTATCCTTATTACTTTTTTGATTCTGACGATCTCTTTCTCTCTCTCTAGCTAACCTTTCCTCCACTTGTTGCTCCTGACTTTCCTGTACATTCATCGGTTGTGAATCGTCGTCGTCATCATCTTCATTTCCTGAAAAGTCCAGATTAGAGAGCAGATCATCCGCATTCCCCGCGCCACTCAACCTACTGTTATTTTCCCCAAGACTCGGACCTGCCATTCCTCTCTGCGCTCTGTTCCGCAATCTGTATTCAAGTTTTCTCCTTAACTGATTCGCTCCCGGTTGCTCCCGTTCATTCCTGATCCCCTTGAGCATATTATCCGCCCCCGATTGCTGCTGTGGATTCAGATCTTCCGGCAAGGAACCGGCGGCTGTCCCCTGTGAAGGCATGTTTGGGTTACCACCTCTCCGGTCGGCCAACTGGCTCATCCTGAACTGTCTTTTTCTGTTTTCAAGCTCTTTTTTTCCTTCTTGTCCGCCCACATCTCCTTTTGATTGACTCTCTGCTTTTGGAGAAGTAACAGCAGACTGTTCTTTTTTATCCGGATTCGCTGCTCCCCTTATTCTGTCTTTGTGACCTGCACCATCAAACCGGATATTCAATTTTAATGAAGAGATATCCAAATCAATTTTTTCTACCGGAAGATCAATATCAGACTCCAGAGTAGTATTTGCGGTCTTTGCAGCTACTTCTAGAGAATCCTGTACTGCAGTAGAATTGCTTAATGTATCAGCCATATACTATTGCTATTCTTTCTGATAATTATCAGCCAACATCGCAATTTCAGAGACAGATTTGATTAAGTCCTCTTTCATCTTATTTATCTCTTCCTCAATCTTTTCTTCTTCTGCCGAATCGTTAACTAATTGTATTACCTCTTGTCTTGCTTTTATCTTCCTGAAAGTTTCGAAAGTCATCACGCTTACCAAATTATCAAATGCTCTTTTCAATTCTTCCGGTGTATGATCCCGGTCAAGCACGCCGATAAAATTTTCCGTTGCCTGATCTATTTTAATACTTCCCGCCGTACTGCCTGTTTTTACCGAGATTCCGGGTCTTTCCATGATTTTTCTGGTGGAGTTAATTTAATTCTGCCAATTCGCCTCGATAACTTTCCATTCAATACCTTCTTTAATAAATTTTATTATTATATCTTGATAGATAACTTTCGCTTCTTCACCTTCATTTGTCTGGTTTCTCTGGGTAGTAACGGTAAATTGTGCTTTTTCGTCCGCTTCGTTTATTGAGTCCGTGGTAACATTCAACGCTTTTGTGGTTATGCCAAAATATTTGTCATCTGCACTGCTATTTGCCCTTTGTTCCGCAACAAATCTTTCTGCCCAGTTTTTCATGCTTGCAGTCATATATCCTTCCAGCTTGGTGATATTCTCATAGTTGCTAAAAGAGGAATAACTACCAAACCGTTCAGCGAAGTTACGGGCGATCGGTTGTAATAAAGCTTCCACGTTCGCGGTGCCGCCGGCGGTGGAAGTGCTGTTTGTATTTGTGACTGTAGTATTCGTGTTTGTTACAACGCTGTTTACATTCACAGCCTGATTTGTATTCACATTGCTATTGATGGCGGTATTTGTATTTGTCCCCGCATTTGTATTTGTTACATCAGTCCGGTCTGAAGTGTAGAAAATTATAACCACAACGATCGTGATGATCACAACCATTGCCATCATTATGATAAATGCAATTTTTAACTTTTTGTTCATGCGGATTTCTATTTAAAAATTATTTTATGCTGTTTGATTTGCCATTTCCTCTTCAAATTCCTTTTTCGCATCTTCTATTTCCAAAAGCTGCCGTGGATCTGACGTGATTAACTGATCTTCAGTATATGACGCTACTATTTTTATTGCTGCGTGTTTCGCCCCGGCAAAAAATATTCCTTCTCCCAATCCAGATTCGATCAGCAGGTATTTCTCACCCTCCGTAAGCATAAAAGTGCTCACCAGCAGATCAATTCCCGCCGGTGACTGTTTTAATAATAGTTGCAAAGAAGAGTTGGTTACAATCGCCTGTCCGTACGGAGAGCGTAAAAAGTCATTTACATCTTGTGTGATAGTAGTAACTCCCAGATAGTATTTACGGCAACGTTTTACCAGTGCGAAAATAAATTTCGCCGAATCCTCATTTTGCATCAGCCACCATGCTTCATCAATAACCAGAACTCTCTTTTTCACCTCGGACCTTACAATATTCCAGATGTAGTTGATAATTGTATAAATCCCGATCGGCCTTAGCTCGTCCTCCAAATCACGCACGCTGAATACTACTAACTGATTCTTCGTATCAATATTTGTGGGACTGTTGAACAAACCAGCAAATGTTCCTTTGGTATATTTTTTTAATCTTTCAGATAAATCAGCTCCTCCCTCCATACCCAGTAAAATATCTTCAAAATCCTGCATAATCGGCGCTTCAATTTTAGTAAGATCGGACTCCGCCGAAATATCCTTCTTGGCATATGTCTCAATCAACGCGCGGTCCACCAGTGAGTCTTCCGCATGAGTTAAATCGCCAAGCATGAGACGAACCAGGCCTTTCAGCGTAATAACCGCCGAACGGATAATATCGGCCGGTTTATCTCTGCCCGACACCGGGCGCGGCAGATCAAATGGATTTATTTTACTTTCCGAGTTCAGGGAAATATCAATATATGCACCACCCACCGCATCACTCAGATGCTTATACTCCATTTCCGGATCTATAATAATAACCTCCGTTCCCAGCATCAAGCTACGAAGTACCTCTAACTTCACAGCGTAACTTTTTCCGGCTCCGGAAGTAGCAAACACAACCGTATTGGCATTCTGCAAACTGAAACGGTCAAAAAGAATTAAGCTGTTATTATGCCGGTTAACTCCGTATAAAATTCCGTTATCTGAAGTCAGTTCGGAAGAAATAAACGGGAATGACGACGCGCACGGAGAAGTATTCATATTAAAAGTAATGTATAATTCATCGTTCCCGAGCGGCAACGTAGAATTAAAACCCTGCTCCGATTGGAATAATACTCTTTTAGAATAAACGAGTTTCGAACCGAATATTGATTCGATCCTTTCAGTAATTTTATCCAGTGTTTTAACATCGTCCGAATAAGCAGAAACGTACAATGCGTATTGAAAAAACTTTTCAGTTCCCTGAGTGATTTCATCCCGGAGCATTTCGATATCTTTCAAAGCAGTTTCTCTCAACGGGTCGCGTGGCGCACCTTTTTCTGCATCCGAAAGTATCTGCGCTTCAAGGGCGCCGACTTTGTTTTTTAATTGTTTTAAAATTGCTTCAGGTTTGACAGGATAAAAATACATGGCAATATCCATCGGGATATTGAGGTTGATTACCGGAGCAAACCATCCTACAGCGATATATCTGGGATAAGTCACCACAAAAACAGTACTGACAAATTTCGTGCCCAGTTGAACAAAACGAGACTCAACTTTAAATGCGGACGGAGCGATAAGATCACGCACAGAAACCACACCCCGCTGGAAAGACCGCTCGGCTTCAAGAATCTCCTTTTCCTCTTCAGCCAATGTCCTCGCTCGTTCTGCCTCTTTTAATGAAGACGCCGCTTTCTTTGCTTCTTCATCATCTTTGATATCTGCTTTTTTGAATAGTTGGACCATAGTTTTCCTTTTTATTTTTTATCCTCTTCTTCCATGATGCTGGCATCTTCTTCCACCTGAAGTTTATCCAAGCCGACCAGCTGTTCCTGACTGAAGATTTCCGGGTTATAAGTGTTATAGAACAGCTCAATGATACTCTGGGTATCCAGCTGCACTGATTTTAAACCGATAGATGACAGGCCATCAGTCACATAATCGACTCTTTTAAACAGCTCAGTTCTGTATTTGTCGAACTTCTTTCTTTTAAGATGAATAACAGATGTTGGAGACAATGCTTCTTTCAACCTGGTAAAATATTTTTTTTGTTTGTCTGAAACAGGTGAATAGGGAACAACAACGTAAAATCTTTTACTCATGATATCTGCTATCTCCACCAGCTCATTAATATATTGGCGGTATTCTGCTGTTTGCATTCTGAGCAGTTCGTTGGTTTGTTCCTTTTCAACTTTCTTAAGTCTATCCAGATATTCTTCAATGTTTAATCTTCTGGACTGGATTACTATCTGAATAGAGAAATCGAATGAATTCAAAAACTGCGTATAACCCTGAATAACAGCGATCTGCTCGTCTTCTGATTTTAATGCAAAGTTGATTGAAGATACTAAAATTATCGCCCTTAATGTCCCGTCTTTCAAAGCAACCACGTTATCTTTGATTTCAAGAATATCAAGATGGCTCTGGGTGGAAGCTTTTGGTTTTTGTCCTGCTAGCTGTTTAGAATGCATATTTGTTTTGATTAGACTTAAAAATTGACATCATCTTCGTCCTCTTTAAACGCCCCTCCCGTGTCGACTACCAGTGACAAACGAGTCAGTTTTGAATTTGTAACAGCCATTTTTGGAGCTACAACCACGGCAGTTTTAATGGAATTTTTATGGCTTATTTTACTTGCTCCGCTGACCACTTCTTTGCTCCAAATCTTAATTTTCGGCTTCCTGATTGTATACAGGATATTAAGAAAAAAATAATGGAAAGGCTGACCGTTAATTTTAGCGAATGCAACAATGCCGGCCAACCCGAACATAAACAGGGCAGCAAAAATAAATGTTATAAATCCTAATACTTGGTATTCAATGAAAATGATTCCGAATGCCACTAGAAAAATTATAAATTGCCGGACGGAAATCGGTCCGATAATTTTATCTTCTACTTCAATAAATTGGGGAACTACAAACCGCATATTTTAAAATCTTAACTGTCTATTTAGATCCCCTACCGCTTCAAACTCTTCATCGGTCAGATAGGAACGGCCGTCCATTTTCCTGCTTGTTATCACATCCTGGACGGATTTTCCTTTATTCATACCTTCATTACCGATGTCTAGATATATCTGATAAATCTCCGATTTCTTCCAGGCTTGGATCGCTTCCGCTTTCTTGGTATATGATTCCTCTTCCAACAGATCAACTTTCTCTTTTATTTTTTCAATTGACTGCTGGGGGTTCCCGCCGAGCCTTCTAAAATCCACCAAATTCAAGCTTCTTATTTCCTCTATCGGACCCATTAATCTTGGCGGCGTCTTGATATCCACAATTTTTGGCCTGCTGTCAAAAACCGGCATCGGTCTTTGCATCTTTGGGATAATTGGAATCCGTCTATCAATAATCGGCTTGTTAATGACCGGCTGTGGTTCCGGTTTGACCGCATTTTCTAATTCATTTTTCTTCTGCAAATGCAGATTGAGAACCGCTTTCTTAATCTGTTCATTTGCTACTGCTTTTCTCATCCTTTCCTGCTGCTCTCTCTCTTTTTCCGCTTCCTGCAACTTCATCATCTGCCGGTATTCAATTTTTTTGATCTCGGTTTCATTATGAAAACTCAGCGCCTTCTCTGCGGTTATTTTCACGATCGATTCCGCAATCTCAGGTTCAAGTTCTAAACCGCCGACTTTTTTTGAACGGACCAAAAGCTCTCTTAATTGGACGGAAGTTCGAATATCTCTCAGACGGGATGTTATTAGGCTTTCAAATCTTTTTTGCAAAGATTCATCAGTAAAATTTAATCCGACCTGATTTGCAATCTCTTTAACAACTGTGCCGTAATCAATAGTTCTGGCCGATGAGGAAATTTCCTCATTATGCATTTTTTTCACTTCCTCCTCATCCTCTACATCAAAATAAAAACTTGCGTTAACTCCTTTATTCGGAACCATCCGATCTTGAAAAACCGGTTTTAGCTGAGAAGCTGTTACCGTACTTACTTCGTCCTGTTTTCTTGGTAGGGGGGCCGGTTTAACGGATGGCGTTATCATCTTTTGATTAGCCAACTGCGCAACCGCTTTTTTGATAATGGATGGATCTATTTTACTCTTTGTTGGCGCGGAAACCACCGGCGCAGAAGCAACAACAACCTCGTCCTCACCCATTAATTTGGCTCCTTTTACATAGCTGTACTGCCCTTTTTGGTCTTTAATTAGAATTCTGGCACCTTTTAAAATCTGCTTTTCTTCATCGTCTTTCTTTCCGGAAGCAACATTTACTTTCACCGATTTTGCTGTGTTGATTTTGTTTTTTTGATCCTCCATTTTATTTCAGTGTTGTTATTGGTCTTGATTGCGTAATATAAATTTTATTTTTTTCCATCGCCCATTCTATGTCTTGGGGATGGTTATAATGTTTTTCTATTCTTTTGCAGACTTCGGCAAGTTGAATGATTTGTTTGCCTGTGAGTTTCTGCTTTTCCTGCATTGATTTTACAACAGTGACTGTTTTTGTTCCCTTACTACCATTCTGAACAATCATTTTCTTTTGCTCAGAGATATTAATATCTAAAATGATTTTATTTTTCTTATCTACCACATAGGTATCCGGCGTAATCTGTCCTGAGACGATTGATTCACCCTGGCCGAACCCCGCCTCAATCACCATCTGATCCAGATCGTTGGTAACCGGGTGGGCTGTAAATGTCACGCCGGATATTTCCGAATTAATCATCTTTTGGACTACGACGCCGACACTTACTTTGGTCTTGTGCAGTTTTTTCTCAAAGCGGTAAAAAATCGCGCGGGGGGTAAACAGCGATGACCAACATTTACGCACTGTTTCAACCAAATTTGCTTTAGTAATAAACAAATATGTTTCCAGTTCGCCCGCCCAGGATGCAACGGATGAATCCTCGGCTGTCGCGGAAGAACGGACAGCAACATATTTGGTTTTCAATTTATTAAAAGCGGTCTGGATCTCTTTTGCGATATCATCCGGGACAACTAATTCGTGGATTAATTCCCGGATTGCATTGGAAACCCGGTCCACACTGTTAATATCACTCAAATTTACCTTTTTTAACAATGCGTCTATCTCTACATCCAGGTCCGTTTCTTCCAAAAAACGCTCAAATGTGCCGGAAAGTACCACAAACCCTGGTGGAACTGGCAATTTTGCCTTTGTCATCTCACCCAGTTGTGCGCCCTTTCCTCCCGCTTCTGCTACACTTTTTCTATTTAATTGTGAAAAAGTTTTGGTAAATTTTGCCATGAAAAATCTTTTATATTATAGCATAAGTGATAATAATTAACAACATACCGTGTGAATAGTAACTCATATTCTAGCTTGAATAATTTCTCGAAGTGTTGCGGATAAATTAGATTGCCAAATACTCAATAACCATACAATCAGTACATATAATAAATAGTTGATTCCACTTGATTTTTTTGCTAACTTATGGTACAATAAGATGGTATTCACACAAATAACGTAATATTCAATGAATTTAGATACTGTTCGAAACATTATACTGGCGGTTGGATGGCCAGTATTGTTTTTTTTCAGTATTTACATCTTTAAGGTGGGCAAGCAAGTATATTCCGTAATCAAAGACTCTCTGGTAGGTAAAATCACCAAGGCACTGGTTTATTCGATGCTCGTTGAGATGTATTCTCTGGGAATTGTCAGTACTGTGTACCTCGTTGATAACGCTCAAGGTGTTTATGTTGTTCTGCCGGTGTTTATTATTTGGGGAGCGGTTTTTATGTGGAGTATTAAGACAATAAAAATATCTAGCGAGGAGACTAAAAAAATAACAAATAATTAACTAATAAATTTATGTCACTAGAACTTATGAGAAATGTAATATTATTCATTGGTTGGCCAATATTGATTGGTGGCTCAATCTATATTTTTGTCAAAGGCAGAAGCGTTTACCAGTTAGTTAAAGGATCGCTGGTCGGTAAAATAACAAAAGTTTTGGTTTATACTATGTTGGTAGAGATGTATTCCCTGGGGATAGTCAGTACCGCATATATGTTTGAAAATGCCAAAGGAGTTTATTGGGTACTGCCAGTTTTTGCTGGCTGGTTTGTAACATTTGTTTGGACATTGAAGGCGCTAAAATCTGCCGGTGAAGAAGCCAAAAAAATTACCCAAGGATAATAAAAAATCATTAACATTAAAAAAATGGCAAACGGAGAAGAATATAAAAATATAATGAGCGAGATGATAAAAAAGCAAATTGTCATCTTAGGTCCGGATATTGCGATCATGAAAGCAAAAAATGTTACAGAATTGGCAATCAGCGCTGACGGTGAAGTAACTGAAATCAACGGCGATCCACAGGTGGCATTACAAAGATTAATTGATGAATATGTCGCGCTGTCCGGATTAATTGTTAAAAAGACAATGGAACCATTACTGGCAAAATATCCTTCTGTTGTAATCGAAAATAAACAATAAATTACAGCTGGACTCATGGATCAAGCGAATGTATCAGTGATATTTGTTTTTTCGATTGTAATCATTGCGGTTATAGTCAGTTTTTGCGTTTATATCAGAAAATTAAGAGGCACATTAAAAGCTGAAAGTGAAAAAAGAGAATCAGAAAATAACCGGCGCATGTATGAACTTTCCATACTTAAAGAAATCGGGGAAAGGGCAGGGTATTCTTTAAACACCCAGAGAATCGCCGATATTATCACCGGATCGTTAAAAGAACTGATTGATTATTCCACTACCTCTTACATTTTGGAAGATACTCAAAAGAAGGAATTGCTTTTCAAGTGTGAAGTTGAAGAGAGCGTCAGTCCTAAATTCGTGGAAGATGTAAAGGGAAAAATGGTAGCAGCACTATCAGTCCTGACAGATCAGAATTATCAGAATAGAACAATCGAAGAAGTAATTGCCGGTACCATCTTGGATGATGATAATAATGAGCCATTGAGCTCATTTTTTAATATCCCATTAACTGTTGGCAACAAAGTAGTGGGAATATTAAATGTATCAAGCACCAAAACCGGACTATATAAGGAAGATGAAATGACTATTCTGTATAAGATAACCGCGCAAGCATCCAATGCCGTAACACGTCTGCAGGATGTATTAGACTCGGAGCAAAGCAAGCTTAACGCCATGGTAGTCAGTATGGCTGACGGAGTCCTAATGATTGATAAAGACAACAGGGTTTATGTCACAAATCCCAAGGTTAAGGATCTTCTAGGTATCGAGAATAAAGAAACATCCATATTTGACATAATCGAAGCTTTTGAAGGAAAAGTAGACTTCAGGACAAAACTGGAAGAATGTATTAAATTGAATCGGCAGGAAGTAATCGAAGAAACATACATCCAACACCGATATATCCGGATTTTGTTTTCACCGGTTAAAGATAAAAACAGTGAGACACTC
Organism: Patescibacteria group bacterium; assembly: GCA_041664365.1. Taxonomy (NCBI): domain Bacteria; species Patescibacteria group bacterium. The sequence continues at coordinate 87,444 of JBAYKW010000003.1, read as the reverse complement.
GGCGCCGTAATTATTCTGCACGACATAACCCATGATAAGGAACTGGAAAAAGTCAAAGAAGACTTTACCAACATGATGGTGCACGATTTACGGTCTCCTTTAAACGGCATTCGGTTGATTTCCGAAATGCTGCAGGATAAAAAAATGCCGAAAGACCAGTTTTTACAATCCGCTAAAATGATCCACGGCAGTACAACTAACATTTTAGAACTGGTTAACGATTTGTTGGATGTTGCCAAGCTGGAAGCGGGTAAATTTATTGTCACTAAGTCAAAGGGAGATTTAAAAAGAGTTATTGAAGAAAGAATCAATTTTTTCCAAAGTTTAGCAAGTGAAAAAAATATTGTTTTAAATTCTTACTGGGGACCGGATATTGAACAGGTTCCATTTGATGAAAAAGAGATAATTCAAGTTCTAAACAATTTACTTTCCAATGCCATTAAATTCACGGAAGAAAAAGGAGTCGTGAAAGTTCAAACATTGCTTCTGAAAAAAGATGAGGACATAGAAAGCAAAGCGAAGCAGGCGGGAATCAAATGGTTTATTTCAAATTCATCTGAGGTTTTGCAAAAACGAGAAAAAGATGTCATAATTTGTGCAGTAACAGACAATGGCTCTGGTATTCGAAAAGACCAGATTAAAAAGTTGTTTAATAAATTTGAGCAGGCGGAAGGGCAAAAAAAGACCCAGGCAAAAGGAACCGGTTTAGGTCTGGTTATTGCGAAAGGAATCATTGAAGCGCACGGCGGACTGGTTAGCGTTGAATCAACTGAAGATAAGGGTAGTACATTTTTCTTTATCTTACCTTTAGAATAAATTATTATGACAAAAAAAATCTTAGTAATTGATGATGATAGCGCTATTCAACAAGTTATTAAATCATCCCTTGTTCCTGAAGGGTACGATGTCAGGACAGCGGATAATGGGCAAGCAGGTTTGGATCTGGTAAAAGAATTCCAGCCGGACGTAATTATGCTGGATATTATGATGCCAGTGATGGGGGGTTTTGATTTCTTAAAACAAAATAAAGAATCAACGATACCTGTTATTGTCCTTTCATCTCTAGGCCAAGACGGTAACGAAGAAAAAGTTAAAGCTTTAGGTGTCAAATATTTCCTGCAAAAGGACAATATCCATATAGATGATATTAAAAAGTTGATTTCCAATATTCTTAACTCTGCACCAAAGCAATAGAATAAACCAAATTAAAAAAACCCGGCTGATCTGGCCGAGTTTTTTGTTTTTAAATACTCTCTGTCATTCTGAATTTATCCCCCTGGGTTATATCTTTCCACAGGATGAAGTTCTTCATAAAATTCGGCAAGCTCTCTTATTCTATCCCCGTCCAACCGCATTTCAAATTGCGGTCTGTCTGGATCATCAAAGGTCACCACTAAATCCTGGAATTCACCATTTTCATCAGTAACAATTTCAATATTATAAGAATCAGAAGGCTGCGAAGGCCCGCCAATATCATCAATATTGTCAAAGCCAACCTGTTCTGTGCCGTCTTCTTTCTTAATGACTAAAGCCTGTTGAAGTAAAATTTCAATAGTTGGGCCATGACTGCCGGCGGGTATTAATACTCTTGAATTATTTTTTAATTTTTTTACTAGTTTTTGATAATGCTCCACCAAATAAGCAAAAGCACCTGCCTGTTCCCTTTTCCATGCTTCCGCTTCCGGATTATGCAAGCTGAATACGTAATTAACTGTAGCGATCTGCGCATCTTCCGCCGCCTTCGCCTTCGCTACTTCATCTAAATCATCATAATTTTCCGGCAGATTAGAATTATAAACCGCAGTATGGTCATGAGGAGCCGGCGTTTTGATCGTTTCAAAATTCAACAAATCATTTACACGAGTCACAAATTCATTTTCACTATCCAGCTCGTCCGCATAGATATGGGCAGTTTCTAAAGCCCTGCCCATAGAAACTTTTTTGCCATTTACTTCTATTTCTCTTTCCGGACCGGCACTTGAACCGATTGCTTTGATTGCATCAAAATCATCCGGTTTAATGCCTAAATCCTTTGCACGCTGACGGGTTTCCTTTCGGCCATATTCACTTAAGTTTTTTTGTTTGTCACGATCCCCATGACGCATTATTTTTAATGTAAGCGCTACGTTGCGACCCCACTCTTTTCGCTCTTGTTGTTCTGGTTGAAGACCGGGCTGTTTTGGTTTAAATCCGGGTTCTGGCATAATAATTCTTAAATTAATTAATTATATTTTCTATTATTACAGCTTTTTTACTATTCCTTTCGTTGCATCCACTTCCACCATATCCCCGTCTTTAAATACTTTGGTGGCAATTTTCGTGCCAATTATACAAGGAATCCCTAATTCTCTAGACACAATAGCAGCATGGCAAGTAATTCCCCCTTCATCAGTAACAATTGCCGATGCTTTTTTCATTATACTTATAAACTCAGGATGAGTCATGCTAGTTACTAAAATATCTCCTTTTTTAAATTTTTTCAGTTCACCATGATGTGAAATTATATTTACCCTGCCCTTAGCTTTCCCTTGGCAGGCAGTATAACCCGATAATTCCTTACTGTGTGCTATTGGTTTAATCAACGCAGTTATTGTATTTGCTTTTTTACCACTATAAATACTTAGCTTGCCTTCTTTAAGAACGAGTGCGTAACTATTTTTTCTTTCTTTTACCAATTTCTTATAGTTTATTTTTTTTGATCCCATTAATACTTCTTGTAGCTCTTCAGATACCAAATAATTTGTTTCTGTGAACAAAATACTCAACCTCTTGCTAATTTCTTGCCAAAATCCAGCATAATAGTAATAAGCATGACGTCTATAATCGTCACGCATTTCTTTTAGATAGGCAAAAGCATGAACTATCGCCACCATCTTTTTTAGTTTTTTGTCCTTAAGATTTTTTACAAATACTTTGTATTGCTTTAAATCTTTTTTTTGGTTAGTGATTAGACGTTTTAATTCGGTCTGAGAATGTTTTATCCCAGATAATTCTTCTTTAACATTATCGACTGTCAGTAAATTGTCAGTAAATTGGTAAACTGAAAGCCAGGAATTTCGACGAATATAATTTTGTAAATCTTTGTTTGTTACTTTTCCTCTCGTTTTTAATTTCAGTAATTCAACCCTTGCTTTTACTATTTTGGTAAAGCGGTAGGGAGTACCTATGGCATGCAAAATTTCAGGCTGCTCAGCAAAAATACGCTCAATTTCTCGACCCATACCTTCTAAAACCAGAAAAGCGCAAAATTGCTGCTCGGAAAATATGATGAGTTTTTTATGAAGGACTTTGATAAAACGAGCTAACTGCTGATTAGTAAGTTTGCTAAAATCTCTATCAGTAATTTTCTTAGACCAATTATTAAAATTTTTAAACGACTGTTCATAAGCAACTGCAAAGTCTTTTATGTCTTTCTTCAGAAGCAAACGTTTATAATTTTCAGTCAGTTGTCCAAATTCCTTTTCTTCAAAATAAATCGCATAGAGCTTACCATCCGGGACAACTAGTTTATTATTAGACATATTTAAATTGGCTGTTTTTTGAAAAACATGAATAAATGACTCCATCATAAATGGGGTATAATTTCTTGCCCACAATTTTTTCCAATTATATTTGTTTGCTTTACTATTCATTTCAATTTCCTAAATCATATTTTTTTGATAATTTTTACCCAACTATGATTTGCATTGACCTCTACTTCCATACCATCTTTGAGAACTTTGGTGGCAATCTTAGTCCCGATAATACAAGGGATATTTAACTCCCGCGATATTATAGCTGCGTGGCAAGTTAAGCCTCCCTCATCAGTTATAATAGCCGCCGCTTTCTTCATTGCCGGTACATAATCCGGCCTAGTCATAACAGCAACTAATATATCACCTTGCTCAACTTTATTAACTTCCCTAGCACTATGGACTATTCTAACCTGACCGCGTGCCTTTCCCATGCAGGCAGTCAGCCCTCGAAAATCATCAACATCTGATAACTTTTTATTTCCTAATATTTCATGCATCACATTTTTATAATCCTTACCGACCACTGCTTCGTGTCCATTTAAATCCCAATAAAAAACACAAGCTTTGATTCTTTGTTGTAATAATTTTCTATTTACCTTATTTTTAAATATTTCACTTACTTCGCGTGGTGATAAATATTTTATTTCTTCCGGAGTAATACCCGTACGACGACAAATCTCTTTTAATATCAAATAGGTATAATGCGCAATCCAGAATGTTCCCCGCTTTCTTTCGTCTTGCCAATATGTAAAATCCTCTGATGTTTTTAATAAAAATTTTAATTCCTTGCTTATTTTCAATTCTACAATTAATTTATCTTTTAACAGCCTACTTCTGGTCGGTGTATTTTTAATATTATTTATCTTTTTATCAATATTGGTCTTTTGTGAAAGAATCTTTTTCAATTCATTCGCGAAATGATTGAATGTCAGTATGTTGGCATCAATATAATTGTTTCTAATCCAGAAATATTTTTTCTGATACTCCTTCAATAATTTGTTTTTATTTTCTCCCCTCTTAACAGCCTTTGCAATTTGCAAGAGCTCTATTTCCGCTTCATTAATAAAAGACAAATGAACTGGAGCAGTCAGAATAGAAAATACTTCCGCAAATCTTAATTTTTTATTTATTGGATTGACATCGTATATTTTTTGTATCATTTCGGCTACAATTTCATCCGTTCCTAAAGCGAATCCATCGATAATAGAACTACAACTGTTTTTATGTAAGATTATTTCCAGAAACTCATCATGTAACTTTATTAACTCTTGATTTTTTAGAATTTTTAAGTTGACTTTATCAATTTCCAAACACTTTTTGTAAAAACTATCTTGCTGTGGCTGCCAAGCAGAAATCATAGTACGACCCAGTTGATAATTTTTTTTACCGGCCTTCAATACAGCCGAGTAGACCCTCTTCATATCTTCTATTTCAATATACCAGTCAGCTTTGCCATCATTAAAAAAGCAATAATGGACAGCATTATGCGTTCCCTTTTTCTTTTTGATATCTACAGTTATTTCCGCTTCTGCTATTGTATGGATTAAATATGGCGCTCCATCAAACCGCTGATGGTACCATTTTTTACCACTCCATTTTTTAAGATTTTTTTTCAGCAGACCTTCTACATATTTCATAAAACTATTTTAATTTTTTTATTATACCGCGATTTGCGTCTACTTCCACGAAATCTCCGTCCTTTAATATTCTGGTCGCAACTTTAGTGCCCAGTACGCAGGGAATATTAAGCTCCCTGGAAATAACAGCCGCGTGAGAAGTAAGCCCTCCCTCATTTGTAATAATGGCTCTAGCATGACGGATAATTGGCATGAAATCCGGCCTGGTCATATCAGTTACCAGTATCTCTCCTATCTTAAATTTTCTAAAATCTGACGGTCCCAGAATTACGCGTACCTTACCAGTAGTTTTTCCTTGGCATGCTGAAATACCAATGAAAGATCGCTGTCCTTTATTTACCGGCAATCTGTTTTTTATCCTATCTCCCTCTAGATACATTAAATTATTATCAACTGCCACAAGTGAGACCTTACTCCTTTTTTGCAGTTTCCTCCTAATTATCTGTGGTGAAAAAACTAAATCACTGTATTCAAACCAGAAAGACTTAACAGCTAAACTCATTGGCACACCAGACCTTTTGACTGCTTCATCTAAGAATCTAGATAAAGTGTAAGAACCAATATGATTGATATACTTTCTTTTATCACGAATTATTTCCGTCGGTTTTAAAATATCGATAATTAATTTTTCCTCAGGTAAAAGTTTAAAACCTTTTATTTTTTCAAATGATTGATGTTTGGATGCCATAGCAGTAGCTGCCAACTTAAGGACTCTACTTGCATTCAAAGGTTTTGTGTAGATATAAGCCGGGCCCATATAGTAAAATTCTTTAATATACTTTTTTATTAAAGCATCTTTTTGTCTTTTACTTTTTTCTTGCTTGATTTTTAAAAGTAGTTTTTCACTATCCACCATGAAACTTTGGTGTTTACCAGCCAAAAGCTGGTTAATAATTTGCGGCGCCTCTTGGTACCGGAAAAACAGTGATTCAGTGATCCGAGCCGATAAAATAGCTTCATAAACAAAAGTTGGCCCCCCTAAGCCAAAATGATAAGCATAGTGATTAACATAAGACGTCATCTGGTCAACTAATTGGCGATTACTAAGTTTAGGTATTTTGGCTATGAGCTTATCTGAATATTTCTTAAAATCCTTGGCTTCTTGAGTAATTAAAGTAGCAATATCTTGTATATATTTAGGACCATTTTTTCTTACATAAACTAATAGCTTATTAGTCTCTCCTTCATATTTAGCTTCATCTATATATTCGTCGGCATACTTCTGACGACAATTGATACTTAAACCATAAAAAGGGAATTTAATTAAATGCCGATAATTGTTAGCTTCAACTACTTTGAGTGGTATAGAAGCCAAAAATGGTTCACAGGAGATCCCCGACGTTTTGTCGGCAATGAATTTGATATCCAAATTAATTCTAGCTTTATCTTTTAGCATTGTCTTATTCTTTTGCTCTTTCTAATATTTTAACTAAGCCTGTTTGAGCATTGATCTCCAGTAAATCATTGTCCTTAATAATTCGAGTACCATTTTTAGTATCTATGACGCACGGCACTCCCAGCTCTCTTGAAACAATAGCGGCGTGGGAAGATAGCCCGCCTTGATCAGCAACAATCGCAGCAGCTTTTTCCATCGCTGGGACAAAGTCAGGCGTAGTAAACTGAGCTACCAAGATGTCCCCTCTTTCTATTTTACCAATATCTTTCTTGTCTAAGCATATTTTGGCCCTCCCCCTGATTATCCCGCCCAAACTAGCCATTTTACCTTGCAATTCATTAGAATCCACAATCTCAACACTATATTTTTCTTCTAACTTTTTTATTTCCTTAGGATCAACAACTAATTTTGTTTTGGCATCTTCAACAACCATGGCATAGTTGGTAAAACGACGTTGCATTTCGGTCTTGTCTGGTAATATTTTACCATCTAAAGCACCATACATTTCCTCTACAGATAATTCCATTACCCAATCCTCGTTGAATTTGTTTCTTCTGGCAATTTCATGATACATAAAACTAGCTCCAAAGTCGGCTCTAAAAAAAGCCTCTACCCTTCTGTTTCTAGTATAGGAATGTAAACGAGCTTGTTCAATTGTACGTTTAAAATCAGCTTCTGGTTTAATTTGACTTAATGCCCAGTTATAATCCTCTTTTACTTTTTCAGGCGAACTATTATTGATCAATTTATTAAGACCTTCTTTGCTATGCAAAGACTCTTTTATCCTATCAATTATATCTTGTCTAGTATAAGGCTTACTGGTAGCTAAACCGCGATTGATATAAGCGAATCTATCTAAATGATTATTTAAATCATTGTCTGCTGATTTTGATAAGTTATTTAAATCTTCTTTATTCTTTTTAAATTTATTTGCGATTGTTATTAATTTCCACCTTTCTTCAGCTACTTCAGTCATTTCCTTAGGGTCAGTAAAAATCAAAACTAATTTTCTAAAATCAGAGTTGGATATTTTTATATATTTTAGCAAAAATTCCTCTATTCTATCTTCATAATAAATATCAATCGGGTACTGTGCATACCATGAGCATGATAACAATTTATATTTATTTAACAGACTATCTAAAGTTTTTTTCATCTCTAAATTACTTTTTTTTGACCAATCAGTTTTTTGTAATTTTAAACCTAAATTATAAAGTTCTTCTGAATTTTTAAGTTCTCTGTTGCAATAGTTATCAAGCCAATAATTATCCTGCTTTAAGTTATTAATTATTTCTGTTTCAAAAGCATCATATTCTTTTGCCGGCCAGTACATCATATGATTCAAATAAACTCGATTTACTATATGATTCTTAAAGCCAACTTGATTGGCAATTTCATGGCTAAAGCTAGAGTTAATCATAAAACGCAAAAAAATTGGTAATTTACCGGACGGCTTAATCCTCCACTCTCCTGATCTTATTACTGCTCCCGCCATAAAATTTTTATTTAATGATTGATAAAATTACTATTTTCCTCCCGCTTCCATCATTTCTTCTAGCATCTCCCTGGGAATCATCTCATCAATTTCAAAAGCTTCACCGCGTTCATCTTCTGGTTTTGAATACTTGATACGCATTTGCGTTTCACCATTTATCACATCAATTTCTATATCAAAACCCTCAGCAAAATTAAAACCGTTATTATTCAATGCTTGCACTAATTTATTTCGCACTTCCACGCCTTTTAATTTTTCCACTACCTTACATAAAAAAACATCTATCACACCGGCATGCGAACCCATGAATCTCTCCAGCGTATCACTATATTTTTCTTTTTTATCCTCATCGCTGACAATCTGATCAAAACGGGACGCAATTGTCATATACTTATTAAGTATCTCTGAAACATTAGCTGCTGATTTAGCATATGTTGTACTATCGTTATCACCCGCATTTTTGGCTATTTCATCACTATTCTCAACAACAAATTTTAATGCCTGTCCATTTTTATAAGCTTTAGTAGCCTCAGCTAATAATCCCGGATCGTCATAATGAAAACCCAGTCGCGGATCTACTGCTAATTTGGTACCTATTTTAATATCTTGGTCTAATATATCCCTTAATTCATCCAATGATTCATCTCCACTAATATCTTCTCGTCTTTGAGCTCCGGCTAGGTCAAAACCGGCCATTTCTTGAGATCTAGGTATATCACTACCAAAGGCCATAGCTGATGGCTTAGCTTCCGGTCTCATTAGTCCAGTTTCCAAACCTTGACGGCGGCCAGCGGCTGTCAACATCTGTTCTTCGTTTGTTCTACCTGGGATAGACTCCTTTTCTCCATGGCGAAAAAAATGAAGTAAAACTCTAGAAGTATATTCCCTTTCTCTTTCTGGATTTGCTAATTGTTGTTCTGGTTTAAAATGATCTGGCATATTTTAAATAAATTATATTAAATGTATTAACCTTAAATCTTTTTAACAACTCCCCTTGTCGCGTCTACCCCGCACCACCTTGGGTGCGGGGTTGTCCTGTACCATTTAGTGGTACAGGACACCTCGATAGAATGAATATATTATCACAATTTTCTCACCATTCCTTTAGTAGCATCCACCTCCACCAAATCTCCGTCTTTGAATACTTTTGTCGCAATTTTTGTGCCGATTACGCATGGAATACCCAGTTCCCTGGCAATAATAGCCGCATGCGAAGTAATCCCGCCCTGATCAGTTACGATTGCCGAAGCTTTTTTCATTGCCGCGACTATGCCAGGATTAGTTGCGATTGAAACTAAAACATCGCCGTTTTTCATTTTTCCCATGTCAGAAGCCCTGATTATCAATCTGACCTTCCCTTTCCCTCTCCCCACGCATCCGCATTGTCCGTTTATTTCTGTGATTTCCTCATTAACAGTCATTGTGGTTTTTTCAGCCATTTTTTTTGCCTGATTGCCGGTATATATTTTCTCAATTCCCTTTTCTACATAATACACGCAGAATTTCGTCCTTTTTTGCAATGTTTTCTTATCCGGTTTCTTACCCCCAATCAACGCATCTCTGACCTCTGATTTCATCATAAATCTTGCCTGCATGAGTGAAATATCCAGCCTTCTGGCAATTTCACCTAAAACCGGCTGCATGTTGTAGATTGTGTAAATTTGCGCGAACCGGCCATGGATTTTAGTTACCATGAATTCTGACCAACCGGCTAAAATTACCCTCCAATCCTTACCAATCTTCAGTTTTTTAATTAGCGCATTCTTTTTTGTTATCAAATTTTTATGCTGATTGATTTCATTTTTCAATATTTCCCCGAAGTTAACGTCTTCACCAATCAGCTTCACTAACTCTTTGAGATAATAATCATATGTATAGATATCGTCACGGCCAATCCACATATATCTAACATAATGGTATTTAATGTAGTGATCCTGAATTAATTTCAGAATTTCCATCTTAATATTATCCTTTATATCTGCAACCTTCTTTTCAAAAGCCAATTCATATTCGGGTGCATGATTCTCCATCCCATTTGGCAATCCATTGTACTCCATAAATTCCTGATATAATCTCTGGAAAAGTTTTTTATGATACGGGTCTTTCTGGATTTTTGACGCGATAGTCAGAAATTCTTCACGTTCAATCTGGATTAGAGACTTGTTTTCGGGAGCAGTTAAAATTACCAGATATTCATTTATTTTATCTTTTTCCACCCCAATCGACTTCAAATATTTTTTCATCTCTTCGGTAAAATTTCCGTGGAACATGTCGGCTGCAACCGGAAGCCAGTACCACTGATAATATTTTGTGTGAACTTCATCGTGTCTCTGATAAAAAAACCATAACTGTTTTCTAGTGAGTTTTTCTAAATTCTCCTGCGGGAGATTATGCGCAAAATAGCGCAGTTTGTCAGACCATTTTACAATCTCTTCATTCGCTTCCGCTGCAAACTGAAGGTTTTTAACAAACCTTTCAACTAGATGCTGACCCTGTTTGAATGAATCTTCCTCGCCAAAATAGAACCACATATGGTAGCCTCTGAAAATAGTCATAACTTTTTCATTGGCATATCCTCCCGGACGGGCGAACTCATTAGCAAGGCAGGATAACCAAATTTGAGAAAAAAACAAATCAATATCAGGGATGTCTTCAGCCAGCATCCATGAATCTTGGTTATTAATATGCTTAATTTTCTTTTCAGGCATTCTATTCATTTAATAAATAAAAACAGCCTATATTGCTGTTATATTATACCATTTGTAGGCAATTAGAAAAAATGCTTAGTTTACTAAATTTAAATTATTCCTCCACATAACGAAGACCAATTACCACCCCATAAAACAGGGCATTCTCTTACCTGACCTTTCGTTTCTCTTCTGTATATGAGGTAGTATTGTTGAGGTGCATTTTCATCTACTGCCCATCGTGTATAAAAATATAAATAATGTTCATTAGTTTCATCATTTGTTGTGTTCAACGGATCATTAGGTAGTGTCTGCATATACTTTGGTATCAATGATGGTATCCAGCTATTTGGCTCAACAAATGAATTACAGCCTGCGACAGATGTCAAACCAATACACCATGGATCAGGATAAGATCCATTATCGTGATAATAAAGCTCCAGTGCATTCCTTATTGCATGAACATCAGCCAATCTTTTTGCATCGCGCGCCTCTGCGCGGGCGTTTTGCATTGCTACGAAAGCAATGGAAGAAATAAGACCGATGATTGCCACGACAACCAACAACTCTAACAGAGTAAATCCTTTATTATTTTTCATATTGTTTTGTTTTACTGTGGCAGAAAGAATTTGCCGACAGCAATATTAACACCAGCTTGCATCTCGTTTGGAAAAACCACAACTTCGTAAAGAGGATATTCGCCCATTCCTTTCCAAATCTTTACCACCGCCCGATCACCGGACTGTACGGCAGTTACGATCTCATCTTTACCATCATAATTAAAATCTCCGGTAGCCAAACTCACCCCTCCCCGGAATTCCGGATGATAGGCAAAGAATCCGTTTCGGTATAAAGCTATAGAACCGTCAGGTAAACGACGAAATATTCTGACAAATGGTCCGCCGACAGCAACCGGCGCTGTTATTATTTCATCTCCACTGTTTCCGACTAGATCTCCGGCAGCTATATTTACTCCTCCCCTGAAATTCGTTGGATATGCCATGAATCCTAAAATATGCGGCCAGATTTTATTACCTTCATAATGGAATATACGGACATGCGGACCACCGGTTAATTTACCCGGCGCCGTAATGATATCGGAATGACCATCCCTATCTAAATCACCGCTCGCCACATTCCAGCTCCCGCGCAACCATTGATTGTATGCGAAAAAATTCTCAATTGTAGGACTATAGGTACCGTTACGTTTGCCGAATATCCTTATGTTCGGACCGCCACCGGATGCAGGAGAAACAATTATTTCCTTTCCGCCTTTATCATCGACATCTCCGATCGCAACCTTCACACCATTGCGATATCCCGCTTGGTATGCGGTAAACTCATAAAGCAACCTGCCCTTCCAGGTAAAGACTCTTACTTTAGGTTCATACCCGGGCCCCGGTCCGACTACAATTTCGTCAATTCCGTCATTATCAAGATCGTCTACAGCAACATTAACTCCACCGCGGAATGATGTTGAATAGGCATAGAATTGTGACAATAATTTTCCGGTTTTTGAAAAAATTCTTACCTGCGGCCCTCCACCCAGATTCGGTGCAGCAACGATATAGCTTTCCTGGATTTGAGGCTCGTCACCACCACTGGGCGGTGTAGTAGGTTCATCCACCGGTGGCACAGTTGGTGGAACAGTTGGTGGTTCTGTCGGTGGAATTTCAACTGTACACAAGTTCGTCAGATATGGAATTTCCTCCTGTGTTCCGCAGTTGTTTAAATCACTGCAAGTTCTGGACTGAGTTCCATTTACGCATTCTGACCAGACAGAACATGTCCATGATTCCACGCAGTCTGTTGTGTGCGATGCAATATTTGAAAGCGCCGACCACAGACCTTCATTATCGACAGTTTTAATTGCAAAATAGTACGTTGTATTTGGCGCCAGACCCATTACAACAAATGATTCCGCGCTACCGGCAGTTAAAGGCGCGGGAACATCAGAAACAACCGAAGCAGCAGTCCAGTTAGAATCGTTAATAGACTGGGTGCTATAACGGATATCGTAGCCAACTGCCGTGCCGGAAAAACTATCATCCCCCGGAGCAGTCCAGTTAATGGTTACTGAATTTGCTGATGTAGCGCTAAACCCCGCCTGGACCTCTGGCAAATATGACTGGTTCCCGTATGGATACAACATACTATACGCAAAACCGATAAATGCTGATACTAATGCTATAACAGCAATATAAATATTAATTCTGACCAGAACTCTTGGCTTATTCTTAATCATTAAAACTGTATTCATATGCATCTATTCAGTATATAAATCGTTAATTGTCCCCGGTGGTGTACTGTCTTGCGGCGGTAAAGGATTAAGTAATATTCTCCCATCGTACCAACTCATGGTAACTGAATCTGTTTCACCGCCCAGATTAGCGACTGGGTCTTGTCCGCCGTTCGTCGCATCCAGATACCGGTATGTTCCGCCGAGGTTAATGGTAGATGATCCGGAAGTATTATTAAGCAGGACTATCCCGTTTTCAAAGTCACGGCGGTACACATTTGATTGTACCATATAATAGTCCCCTTGCGGTTCACCGAGATATCCGCTACCAGTTTCAAGAATGTCAGTCGGTCTAGCCGTTTCCGTATCGATCCAGTATTCATCAAACCACCATGTATTGTTCACATTTTCAGCTCCCGAGTTTGGATCAAAATAAACACCGGCTAAGAGACTTGCGGTCAAGCCATATCGCATAGACTTATAGAATGACTGAGTACCATACGAACCGCTAATTTTATACAAATTATCATTCATTCTCGGCTCTTTTGAATTATTCTGCCAATAGAGAAACCCCTGCACGTTATTCGGATCAAAATATTGTAAAAATGTGCTGGGGGTGAAAAAATGTTCGAGATGTTTTCCGTTGAAGTCGGAATGCACAGATGCATTACCGTTGCCTACCATCAATACTTCCTGTCCCAATTTCTGGCGTGAACGCAACATTATATCATGAATACCGTTCGCCCAAATCTGCTGTGCTTTCAGCCGATCTGCTGTGATGTTTAAATCTTCATCTATGCCGTCGTTATCAAAATCACAATTTTCAACATAACTTGCCGGGTTTCCGTTATAATCATACAAAAACCAAAAATCCGGTCCGACCACATCCCACCAAATACCATCAAAATAGGAAAGGCGATCAATTAAATCCTTCTCCGTATGATCTGCACTCTGCTCACCAAAAGGAACATTAACATTAAGATTATAAAGATCATTACCCGCATAATAAAGGTTTCGGCAAAAATCACCCGGAACCTCAGAACTTTGAAGACGCCAAGACTCCAAAACGCGATCCGATTCAGAATGATATGCTACACCTCCATAATTCTGAACGCCTATCATATCCTGATAAACAAGGACAACTTGGTTCGGATTTAATGTTTTGAGTTGTTTAATCGGTCCGGGTTTTGTAATATTACTCTTTGATGTATTAACAAAATCAAATTTAGCAAGGTATGGGACTTCTGAATCTAATACTGTATTACCCCACCAAATCTTTGAAAGTTTAGGATAGGTCAGTTTCGGCTCAGGCAATACACGGTAGCGCCGGAAGAACGCGTAATCATCAGCTTCGTCGCCCACCCCGTGACATTTGATAGCAACCGGAAATTGTTCGACAATAGTATCTACATTATATGTAATTGTATGTGAAGTCCCCGTCCCTTCTGTAACCTGCGGTAGGTTAGCGTATGAGTCCGGCACAGCTCCATAATGACAAGTCATGACGGTAGGTGTATTAAAGCTGACAGTAAATGTGTCTGTATTTAGTATGAAATATCCCGCCGGGCTGGTTACAGTAATTTTTTGTCCGGCGACAGTTGCACTGTCCGTCTGAGGAATACCACCGTTAGTAACGCTCAATTCTACAGTATCACCTTCACTAACAATCCCGTTGTAATAGATATCACTTTCTGAATACGGCATGCCACGGACATAAGAATCTTTTATCTGATCTGTTGATAATACATCATTTGAAACCCTGATCTCATCCATTACAACATTTGTATTTCCAATCATAACATTTTCCGCGCCGACAACGATTTCCGGAAAGTGCTGGTCCGCTTCATAATCTCTGCGTGATACCTGTTCACCATTCAAATAAACTTTTGCCACTTTATCCGTGACAGACCATGTTGCTACAAAGTGAAAAGGTACTCCTACTGGGATTGTATAGTTGCTCGTGCTGGCCTGAACAGCCAATTCCCATCCGTCAGAAAAATCATACATGGTAAAACTTATTACATCGGTATTATGCACATTCACTATAAAAGAATCACCTGTACTGGAATTGTGATAATAAAGAATATACGGACTACTATCAAACTCCGGATCGTCCAGCGGTTTTTTTAGTGTCAGCCAAAGATCAAGTGTACCCTTTGTAACGTCAAGATTGCCGGTCATCGGATAATCTGCTGTTCCTACCATACCCTGGCCGAATTTCACTGATTCATATGTAACAGAACTGCTGGTTATCGGCTCCTCGCCTGTTATCGTTCGTAAATCACCGTCAAAATGCGAAAGAAATGTTGTTGGGACTGTTCCGCTTTGGACCGGTTCAGCGTTTATTGTCCATTCATAATTAGACCCTTCCATAGCATCAGTATGTGCAATAACCTGACTTCCTACATATGGCTGTACTATTTCAGCATATGAATCTGTTGCTCTTGTTTTTTCTATTAAATTACCGCTCCTACCTAAATAAAAAACCGCCGACAACACGGCGGCAGTAAAAACAAAAATAACAACTACTTTAGTCATTATGTTGCCTAATCTAAATGCGCTGATATCATTACGCATAGTTTTTTTATACTCATGTTACCACTTCATGATAACAGAAAATATGGTTTTTGTCAATAAGCGTTACTTACCATTAAATGGTCTTAACCTTTTCACATGCAATTCTTTAAGTAGCATTCAAATCGTTAATTGTTCCCGGTGGTGTACTGTCTTGCGGCGGTAAAGGATTAAGTAATATTCTCCCATCGTACCAACTCATGGTAACTGAATCTGTTTCACCGCCCGGATTAGCGACTGGGTCCTGTCCGCCGTTCGTCGCATCCAGATACCGGTATGTTCCACCGAGGTTAACGGTAGATGATCCGGAAGTATTATTAAGCAGGACTATCCCGTTTTCAAAGTCACGACGGTACACATTTGATTGTACTATATAAAAGTCCCCTAGCGGTTCACCGAGATATCCGCTACCAGTTTCAAGAATGTCAGTCGGCCTGCCTGTTGCGATATCGATCCAGTATTCATCAAACCACCATGAATTGTTCTCATTGTCAGATCCCAAGTTAGGATCAAAATAAACACCGGCCAGAAGGCTTGCGGTTAAGCCGTATCGCATATATTTATAAAATGTCGAAGTTCCATATGGATAGAGAATCTCATACAAATTCTCATTCATTCTCGGCTCTTTTGAATGTGCTTGCCAATAGAGAAAACCCTGCAGGTTATTCGGATCAAAGTAATATGAAAATCTGCTGGGGGAGAAAAAATGTTCAACATTTTTTCCGTTGAAGTCGGAATGCACAGATGCATCACCATTGCCGGCCATCAGAACATCTTGCCCCAATTTTTGGCGTGAACGCAACATTATATCATGAATACCGTCAGCCCAGATTTGTAATGCTTTAACACGATCTTCAGTCACGTTTAAATCTTCATCAATTCCATCATTATCAAAATCACAATTTTCAATAAAGCTGGGCGGGGTTCCGGTAAAATCATACAAAAACCAAAAATCCGGTCCGACCACATCCCACCAAATACCATCAAAATAGGAAAGGCGATCTATCAGATCCTTCTCCGTATGATTTGCGCTCTGTTCATTAAAAGGAGCATTTACATACAGGTTGTAAGGATCATTATCGGGAAAATAAAGGTTTCGGCAATAATCACCCGGGACTTCAGAACTTTGAAGACGCCAAGACTCCGACACGCGGTCCAATTCAGACTGATATGCCACGCCGGGATAATCCTGGACGCCAATCATATCCTGATAGACAAGTGTAACTATGTCCGGGTTTAACGTTTTGAGTTGTTTAATCATTCCAGGTTTTGTAACATTACTTTTTGACGTATTAACAAAATCAAATTTAGCAAGATATGGAATTTCTGAATCCAACACTGCATTACCCCACCAAAGTTTTGAGATTTTAGGATAGGTCAGTTTCGGCTCAGGCAATACACGGTAACGGCGGAAGAATCCATAATCATCAGCATCATCACTTGTTCCCTGGCATTTGATCGCCACTGGGAATTGTTCAATTATACTGTCCACCGCGTATGTAATCGTATGTAACGTTTCCGCACCTTCCGCAATCAACGGCAGATTATCATACGCATCCGGCACTGTGCCGTAACGGCAGGTCATCGCGGTAGCGGTATTAAAACTAACTGTTAAGCTATCAGTATTCGGTACAAAATAACCGACCGGGCTGGTTACAGTAATTTTTTGTCCAGCGACAGTTGCACTGTCTGAAAGCGGAATTCCGCCATCCGTAACAGTAAGCTCAACCGTATCGCCCTGACTGATAGTACCATTATAATAAACATCACTTTCTGAATACGGTATGCCACGGACATAAGAATCTTTTATCTGGTCTGTTGATAATACATCATTCAAAAACCTGACTTCGTCAACCACTACGTTTGTGTTTCCAATCCTAACATTTTCCGCGCCGACAACGATTTCCGGAAAGCGCTCGTCCGCCTCATAATCTCTGCGTGATACCTGTTCACCATTCAGGTATAATTTTGCTGTCTTTTCCGCGACAGACCATGTTGCTACAAAGTGAAAAGGCACTCCCACCGGAATTGTGTAGTTGCTTGTATTGACCTGAACAGCCAGCTCCCAACCGTCTGAAGAATCATACATTGTAAAGCTTAAAACATTTGAACTATGGACATTCACCATGAAAGAATCACTCGTACCGGAATTATGGTAATAAAGAAAATACGGACTACTGTCAAAATCTGGATCGTCCAGCGGTTTTTTTAGTGTCAGCCAAAGATCCAGCGTACCCTTTGTGACATCAAAATTGCCGGTCATCGGATAATCAGCCGTACCGACCATCCCCTGGCCGAATTTTACATCCTCATAAGCAATCGACTCACTCGTGGCTGGATTCTCACCCGCTGCAGTTTGGAGGCTACCATTAAAATGCGCAAGGAATTTAGTCGGTACTATTCCGCTCTGCTGGGATACCTCATTCACTTTCCACTCATAGGTTGAATCTTCTGTGGCATCAGTATGTGCAATAACCTGACTCCCTGCATAGGGCTGGATAATCTCAGCATATGAGTCAGTTGCCTTTGTTTTTTCCACTAACTTTCCGCTTTGCCCTAAATAAAAAATCGCCGAAAAAACGGCGGCACTAAAAACAAAAATAACAACTACTTTAGTCATTATGTTACCTAATCTAAATGCGTTGATATCATTACGCATAGTTTTTTTATAATCATATTACCACCTCAGGATAACAGATTTTTTGTCTTTTGTCAATAATATTCTATTTGCTTACTTTTGTTATTACAATTTTTTCCTCAACTATTTCTATTACATCATCATCTTAAAAAAATATTATCATTACCACGTAACTTGCTAAATAAAAATTATAATAAACTTAACAAAGTTGAATAAAAGTACTATAATTGTAATGTGAAAGCCATTAAAAACATACTTATGAATAATCTTTTTGAATTTTCCAGCTTATTTCTGACACAACTATCTTCCACTTATGCTCAAGCTGCTATTTGGTTAGAAGAAGGTAAAGATAAACAAATTGCTACCTTTGATTTAGTTGTCAGAGATATGCCAAAAAACAGAAATTATATGGTCTGCGGAGGTTTAGAAGAATTAGTAAATTACCTGACAAATTTACGCTATTCAGAAGAACAAATTCAAATACTTATTGATGGTAATTTAATTACCAAAAAATTTGCCGACTACTTAAGAAAATTTCGTTTTACTGGTGATGTTTCTGCCATGCCAGAGGGAACTATTTTCTTCCCCGGAGAACCGATAATAAGGATAACCGCGCCTTTAATTGAAGCCTCGGTTATTGAAACCGTTATTTTTGGCATTACCGTTTCCAATGTTTTGTTTATGTCCAAGGCGGCTAGAATTAGTACTATTAGTAAAGATATTGTTTTGGGTATGCAGCGATCTCAATCCTTTGAATCAGGGATGAAAGGTTTGCGCAGTGGATATATTTGTGGACTGCATATTAATGCCTGGCCGGAATTTATTAGAAAGTATAAAATTCCCCAGCAAGAAAATTACCTTGTATTAGGACAGCATTTTTTTATTAAATCATTTACAGAGGAGCTGACCGCTTTTAGAAAAATGGTTCATTATTTCCCTGATAACGGGGCATTCATGGTAGATACTTATGATATAAAGCAAGGGATAAAAAATGCAATAATTGTTGCCAAAGAATTACAGAAAAAAGGGGGTAATCTGAACTATATTGGCATAGATTCCGGCGATCTCGGCAAACTATCATTTGTTGCCAAAAAAATGTTGGATAAAAATGGTCTCCATAATGTAAAAATCATGGTAGCCACTAATCTGGATGAATATAAAGTGAAAAAATTATTAGCTGATAAAGCGCCGATTGATTCATTTGTTATCGCCACAGAATATGCCACCATGTCTGACTCCCCCAGTCTTGAAGTTGTATATAAAGTTGCGGAAATTAGAGATGGTAAAAACATACATTACACGGCGAAATTAACTCCTGGCAAGCAAAGTTATCCCGGTAGAAAACAGGTTTTCCGAAAATATAAGAATAATAAAATAGCTTATGATATTGTTGGTTTGGAAAATGAAAATTATGGCTCCCCATTACTTAAAAAAGTGCTAACCAAAGGCAAATTAGTAAAGAAATTACCGAGTCTTGATGAAATAAGAAAATATTTCAATAAACAACTTAGCACTATACCTGAAAAACTTTTAGACATCGATAAACAACACCCATATCGCGTGGACATTAGTAAAAAATTAGAACAACTACTGGACCAGGTCAAAAAAGAACACCTAAAATAAGCAATACTAAAACAAATAAACTACCCAGAAATGGGTAGTTTATTTGTTATCCTGAATATCAAATATTTTGATTTTTACCGGAAGAGATTAGTGCCACCATGAGGAATCCCTGCCGGAGGCGGGTGCGCCTCGGGCGCAGAACCTTTAACTTTATTCCCCGAATCACACTGCAATTTTATTCGATTGATTATAATGGTGCGCCCGACAGGATTTGCCAGCCCAAGGCTGGTCCGCCTCTGGCGGAAACCGTTATTCCTTATTCCACTATGATCATCCTATGTTAAATTTTGGTGCGCCCAGGAGGGCTTGAACCTCCGACCTTAGGATCCGGAATCCTACGCTCTATCCAGCTGAGCTACGGGCGCCCGACTACGCTCCGATTGAAATTGGAGCTTCGACGGGCAAACATTGTTAATTGAATAACTGCTTGCCTTCCGAAGCTCAAATCTAATTAAACGAAGGGAGGAGTTATGGGCACGAATAAGACAAGGCGAACGAGTATCTTTATATAGTTTAAACCCGCTTATTGATGTATTATAACGTTCTTGCGATTATATCTGCAACGGACAACACTTTCAGTTTACTAATTTTCTTTACGGAAGGCAATCGGATAGTATCAGTAGTAATTATCTCTTTGACTGCCATTTTTTTTATCCTCTGTATCGCTTTACCGGATAAAACAGCATGAGTCGCTGCAAAATATATATCATTTACTCCAAGTTTTTTTAAAACATTTACATTTTCTGCCAATGTTCCCGCCGTATTTATTTCATCATCAACCAGCACAACATTCTTATTTTTCACTTCCACTGCTTTTCCAGAAATATCCATAAGTTTTAGGCTATGTACCTTATCATGCTCAGTTCGCTTTTTTTCCATTACCAAGGCCGGAATTTTAAGTAAGGAGGCAAACCGGCCAGAACGATTTATACTTCCTTTATCGGGGGCAACTGCGGCATCTATCTTTTTATTTTGGAAGTATTTCACAAATAATGGAATCGCGGATATTTCTTTGACCGGAATTTTGTAAAATCCTTTTATTACAGGGCTATGCAGATCTACAACAACAAGTTTATCTATTTTACAGGCCTGCAAAAGCCCCCCAATTAGTTCTGCTGATATTGCATCCCCCTTTTGTGATTCCTTTTCCTGCCTGCGATAAGGATAAAACGGCAATAGCACTATTATTTTTTTTGGTCGTAATCTTTTTACCGCATCCAAAATTAATAAAAGCTCAACTAAATGTTCATCTGCCGGCATAGAACCTGATTGCAGGATAATTACTTCCTTTTCTTTTAAATTTTCCCCGACATTTACATATTTTTCCCCGTCTCTGAATTTTTTGATGGATAATCTTCCCAACCTGATACCCGTCTTTAAAGCAATTTTTTTTGCCAAGGGATTATTTGAAGATCCACTAAGTAAAATCCGCTTCATTTGTTTGAATCAGTAAAACCCTCGGATTTTGCCAGTGACACAAATTCATTCCACTTTTTCTGGTCTTTCTGCCATTCTTTCAGGTTCTTCCAAATATCATACATATAGTCCCCTAATTTTTTTGAAATGTAACCATTCTTCACCATGAACTTAACCAGATCATTATGTTTTACAAACGAATGAATTTTAATTTTATGTTTTGCATAGAATGGAATATACTCTACCCCGGCATCATAAAGGACCAGTACATCTTTGACAACCAGACCCTTTTTCTGCAGAGTTTTAATAAAGCGCTCTTTGGTACTGCCGGTACCGATCCCGTCATCTACCACCAACACACTTTCCCCTTTTCTGTATAACCCTTCCAATAAAGTAACCAAAGAACCATCTTTCTTCGTTTTTTGCCGAAGATAAATAAACGGCTTATGCGATGCAAGCGATACGGCCATGGCTAAAGGGGTGCCGGAAACCATTGTACCGGCCACTAGATCAATACTTTTACCTTTCATAAAATCAGCTATTTCTTCTGACACTACTTTCATTTTGTCCGGGTGGGAATAAAGACGCTTGCTTGTTATGTAGATAGGTGACGGTTCGCCCAGTGATCCGTAAAACTTACCGAAAACAAAAAAACCAAAGTCACTGAGTAGCTTGGCGATACGCTTATTCATCCCGTTAGAGTTAGGAAGCGCTTAATACGATTTTTTAGATATCTTTTGCCCATACCAGATTTCAAATATTTTTCCCTAGCAAAAGCATCATTTTTATTAAGACACACTTCATAATAAATTAATTTAAATGGCCCTCGACCTTTAGTAGAATTTACCATACCGTTATTGTGTTCCTTAAAGCGCTTTCGTAAATCATCAGTACAACCGGTATACCAATGTTTATCTTTTTGGCTTTGTATTAGATAAGTATACCATATACTATTTTCTCTAACGGGATTCATAAAACAATAAATATTAAATCATTAGATAGTACCTACAATCATAATGGATTTTTCACGTTTTGAAAACCCCCTATTTTAGCCAAGAATTAGTCTTTTAGGATTGACAAAAAGTGAAATTAGGTATATAATGGCCGGTTAAACTCAAACACTGGAGAGAGAAGTGGGCATTCCGTCGAAAGTGAAATAATTCGTTTTTAGAGGAGTGCCCATTTTACTGGCACATTGACATAGAGCACAACTAGTCCAGAAATTATTCTGGCTGGTTTAGAATCACCACCGTCCCGGAGGCAAGTGACAATGGGAAAAAGAGTGTTCATTCAGGGGGACCGCGACCTCGGTGGCGGTAGCTTTGCTGAAGCCGCGATGAAAATCGCGATACTTCTCAATCAGAAGCGCTGGGAAGCCAACGTGGGCATCCAGGGCGATCTCGTCCGGATCTTTGATGAGTCTGGCATCCTCTGTCATGGTCACATTGCGGCTCCCCTCCGCACTGTCCATGTCGGGAGTATTCGGACGATCACGGACTGCAACATCATCGCCCAATCCCTTCCGAGGGAATACCGTCAAGGAGGCGTGGCGGATCCTTTCGTCACCTGGAGCCTTCGTCTCGGCATCTGGGCGTCCCGATCCGACGCTTTCCTGTTCTTCTCCGGTCGCGAAGGAACCATCGCACACCTTGTGCCGATCCTCGCTTGGAACCGCAAGTCTCTGGCCAAGGAGGGACGGGCCAAGAAGGTCGTGCTGTTCGGTTGGTCGCGTGACCAAATGTACGCTCTGCGGACGCTCGGCCTGTGGTCGCCGGCCGACAAATGGCTGGCCTTCCACGAAAACGAAGAGATGGCCGTGGAATTCCTCACCAAGGAAGGCTGACAATGCGCTTCGTCAAGCCTATCGTGCTAGTGCTCGCACTAGCGTGTCTGCTGATTTCGGTAAAGAACCATCGCGGTGATGGACCTTTCGCCACGATCGGCACCCTGCTCCTTTTCGCTGGCGCCTTGGCGTAAAACCTGGCGCCCTCACCTTTTCCCCCGCGTTTCGTACTGATTGATTTTGGTACGGTGCGCGGGGTGTTTTATTTTGTCAAAGCTTTTCTAAACCAATCAGCGGTATTATTTTTTTTCTTTGTAATTAGCGCCAAACCTGTTTCTCTGATTTGGCTTTCCCAGACCGGTGACTTTTTGTAATAAGAGCCCGACCGCCCGTCCGTACGAGAGACCATGTAAACACCCGTCCAGACAATGGTTCTTTTCATAATGCCGTCGCGCTCTTGCACTGACAAACCCATGGTCATAGTTGTTTTAAGATATGCTTTGGTGAAATTTATGATAAAATTCCGGCAATCAATGGCAATTTTCTTTTTTCCTTCCAACATTTTTATAACCCAGTGCGCCAGAAACACCCCGTTATCCAGAGCAGGATCGTGATACATAGCAAAATCAAAATCCAGTACCGAAAAATTTTGCCGATTAACAAAGATATTTTTGTTGACCGGATCTCCCCAGATCAAGGATTTTTTTGCCCGATCAGACTGTCGGATAAACGCACGAATTGTTTTATCGGGCAGGATCTTTTTCGCTCCAAATAGAATCCAGTTTCTCCATAGACGATAAATTCTTTTTTGCCAGGCCGAGCGGTTGAAAACGGGTGGGGTGTTATATGTTTTACCGTGCAGAGTGCCAAAAAAAATGCCAAATTTCCGTGCCAGCTGAGGATACACTTTATGCTGATCAAATTCTTCGATCAGTATCTTCTTTTTCCCCTGAATATCATCCATCACCAAAATATAATTTTTCAGATCAACATATAATACCAAAGGCACAATTCCTTTACCAAACAATGATTCTAATAACTTCAGCTTTTCTCCTTCAATTATTACCCTCTCGGGATCCACGCGAATTCTCCTGTTTCTTTTCGTATAACCATCTGACTGCTTAAGAAATAAAGTCTTTTTCCCCTGATTGGTAATGCAGTGCACCCGGTAAACAAAACTAGCGTTAGTATATTTAGTTATCTCCGTGACTTCGGTAATTTTTAATAACCTGAAAGGAAGCGATTTATTGACTTGGTTCAATAAATACTCAGCTATATTTTTTTCTGATAGAATATATATTCTTCGCATTATAATTACATTTTACTCCTGACTAATTAATTGTAAACCCAACAAAAAACAGGCTTTCCAGTCTGTTTTTTAGTTGCCAATAAGTAACTAGATCTGATCCGGAATTGACAGTTTAACTCCTTCATCTTTTATTGCTTGCCACATATATTTTCCGCTCATCAAATCACCATAGACCATCCCCTGTACGGATGTCTGCCCCTTTTCCACCAAAATATTTTCCAGCTGTACGCCAAATCGGGCGGACTCCGCATCATCCAGATTCATTTTCTCCCGGAATATATGCTGTAGAAATATACTTAAATAGGGCGCCGTGAAACCATTACGCTGAAAATCAGCGGTTATTTCCGGTTTGTATTGCTTTTGCAATATTTCTTTAGCCAATGCGCTGACTCTTTCATTCAGTTTAAATTCTTCCGTCAAATTACCCTTATCCGCGATTACGCGCAATGCAGCTATTGCTTTGTATTTATCTTTCCGATCTACCGCATCCATCAGTATCGAAACAAGCGCCTGTAATCCTGTATTACTAGTCTCCTCGAGGCTGTTCTCCTCGTTATGGATCATAATCCTCTCCCCTTCTGATCCGAGAAATTCCATAATCAGTTTTTCCCGCTGTAATTCTTTCTCCGTTTCGGTCATTTCCGCCGGCGCATCATCAACATTATAATTCATGTTACGGATACTTTTCATCTTTTCCACCAATGCTATCCAATCCTTCATTTTTATCTCTTCAAACTGGCCTTCGCGGATGGTACCGACTCTGTTTTCTGTATCAACTGGAATTGGTTCTTCATTTCCCTCAAGAGTCAAAGACGATCTGCCACAACGGCGATAGATATTAAGTAGTACTCTCAGATTTGTTTTTTCCGTTTCTGACAGTTTTTTTGTATTATTTCCATTTACAAAATATTGGTTCTCCTTTACCCGGTCAAACATATTGGTCCCCAATTCTGAAGTAAAATCCAAAATCCAATTTGCAATTGTCGGATCTCTTTTTTCCTCATCCGCCTGAAGCTTGTCTTTCGTTATTAACTGGACATTTCTTTCCAAAGCTTTTCTGATTGCCAGTTTCAGCTTATCCCGATCCTCCGGTAATAAGTGATTCAATAAATTAATTTTCAGTTTTTCCTGGATATCCACCAATTCCGACATTGCCATCCCTTCCATGTAATATTTTTCAAACATCTCCAATACATCCGGGTCTTTCAGAAGTGGAAGAGCGACCCAGCGCGCGCGGATTAAAATAGACTGATATTCCTTAAATAAATCCGGATTTTTTACATTGAAATTCGGGGTATGCCCGAACAGAGCAAGCAGCATGTCGGAGATATCTTTGGCCAGTGCTATCTCGTTGTTAAATTCAACATAATCAATATATTCCTTGTATTTTTCAAGTAATTTTAAATCTTCTAAATCCGGTATATTATTTGTATTTATTTTATCAGTCATATTATTATCCCTTTACTTTAACATACGTAAACTCCTCATCAATTGTTGTGATCTTCTAATATCAGCCTGAGTTCCGCTTTCCTTATCCTCCGATTGAGCAAGTATTAGTAAGTCATCGTATAATTTTCTGAATCCACCCTTTCCTCCTGCCTTCACATCCCCATCAAATGTACCTTTACTTATTGCCTTTTCCCTCATAAGGTCAAATAGCGGTTTATTTCTTTCACCAAGTAAATGCTTTGCCGCATTAGCATTTATATTCTGTCTCTCAGCAAGAAATGAATATCTTTGCCAATTCATAATTTCCGGAACAGCATATTCATTGAGTACCGACTCGCGTCCTTTAGTATGGTCGGAGTCATCCTTCCACATTTCAGTAGAAAGTGAGAGCCGGTTACCGAGGCGGTATAAAGCTGCGGGATCTCTTTTGGATCTTTCTGTCGCCACTCTCGCGCCTTGTTCCGCGCGGGATCTCTGCTTAAACTGACCATCAGGAGATGTGCCAACTGCTTGTCCAAAAGTCCAATGTTCAACATGTTCCGCCGCGCTCGATAAATCACTCTCCAGCGCCAATGTAGATTGATGACTATAGCCCAGTTGTTTCTCAAATATTTCATTCATAAATACATGCAGGCCCTCAATACCGGCTGACATGGACTGGCCGGCTTTGAAAACCATCCTAGCCCCATCTGACTTAATTGTTGTAAGCTTGCCGTCCACATCTTCATACCAGTCCGATTGCGCACGATGATCCATAACCACTTCATTTAAATGCGCTGCTTTTGCCGCCGACATTGCCACCGCAGATGCATCTGTTACATTCCCCCTCGCAACAGCATTTTGCATCAATGCCATCAATTCGTCTTCGTTAGTAGTATCTATCTTTCTTGCTGCTTCACTAACCATGCTTCTTCTTTCTAAGTTTGCTAAAAAGTCGATCGGGCGAAAGGCGGATTCTTCTTTGATTCTTTCCTCAAGATCAACAATTATTTTATGTTTTTTTGCTGCTTCGTCCGCATAGTTTTTCCGCACAGTCTCATCCATATCTTCCCTGCCTGCGATTTCATTGAATTTATCCGCTTCTTTTTTCAAAAATTCTATCTGCGGCTCGTTGGCTTCTCTTTCTTTGTCAGTTGCCTTGGCGTTATCGCTAACTTTTCCCGTAGTTTCATCAACTTGTAAAGCGTTTCTGTCTTTTTTCAGCTCTGCCAGCATTTTTCTCAAAAGATCTGTACTTTCGCCTAAAGCAGCTTTCCTATTTATATCATCAGTAACTACTTTTATCTTTATGTCTTTAGCTTTGATTTGACTATTTCTGTCATCTTTTTGAGCATCGCTAAGTCCACCATCCAACAGAGCTTGGCGGGCCGCTTCCTTTTCCGCAGCCATTTCTTTCAGTCTAGCTCGTGCAAATTCACGCTGTCTTTCCGATCTTGTTACTTTTTTACCACTAGCATCTATCCCATCTGTCATATTGTTGAATTCGTCTAACTCCGACTGTTTCTTTGCTTTTTCCGCTATTGCTTTTTCTCGTCGGGCACTCAATTCCGCTATTCTTTCTGCCGGTTCTACGGCTCGTAGTTTTTCTGAATCCTTGCGTTTAGCTTCAGCAATCGAAAATAGTCGCGAACTTTCTCCCGGCGATACTTCAACATCTTTGATTTCTGCCTCTATATCAACCGCTTCTTTTTCCAAAGCTATTTGCTTTGTAGTATCCGTAGTTGCTGCTGCTTCATCACGTTTGGCTTTAGCTTTTGCTTTGAGCTCTTCCATTTCATCCAATTTCTTTGCAGCCGGATCAACTAGTGTATCTATTTCACCAGCTTCTTTTTCCAAGGCAGCCACCCTTGCTTGTGCCACTGCATCAGCCCCAGTAGGATCTTCTCTTCTGATTACTTCTGCTTCCTCACGTTTATCATTGGCTTCTCTTTTGATTGATTGTATTTGTTCCGGCGTCCAAACACCAGAACTAATTGTATTCTGGATCTGAAATGCCTGATCGTCCAGATCGGACGGTTTCTCTTGGCCCTCTGCCAATCTGCGACTTTCACGGAGTCGATTAGCTTCCGCACGTTTAGCTTTGGCGGATTCTGCAAGATAACCTTTTTCGTCATCAGACAACACACCGGCCCCGATCCTTACATCAATTGCATCCGCCTCTTCAGAAAGTTTAATGTCCCCGGTATCTGCAGATTGCTTACGGAGGACTTTTGATTGCGCTTCAAGTGATTTAATATCACCCGGTAACAACATACCGCTACTAACTTGATTTTCAATTTCCAATGCCTCCGCATCCAGATTATCGGGTGTATGATAAACGTTATCTGCCGCCTCGGCCTGAACTTTTATCCCTTTAATTTCAAAATCAATACTCTCAACCTCCCCAACGGCATGATCCAAATCGCCACCAGCTATATCAGTATATGCTTCCGTGGTATTTTGCTGTTGACTCATTTCCTGCAGTTTTTTCATTTCTTCTTCCTGGCGGTGTCTTTCCGTATCCATAGCCGTAATATCACCTTGCTTTCCTTTAAACAGATGCTTAATACCTTTATTATATAAAAACCCTTGGGCATAATTATCCACCCAGGATGATGATCCCGCCCCCAATATCCCTCCCGTAAATCCTCCTTGTTCCAGCCTTCTGCCGGTTTCAACCCTTCCTGTACGTTCTTCCTGATCGCGTTTTCGGTCAAAACCACCCTTCATGGTGCGAAGCACACTTGCCGGATTCAGATCAACTCCTTGCATAAAACCCCTTCCTTCCGCATTCTTCTTGCCTATTCCGCCGGCTCTGATCTTTCTGGCACCCCATGCCCATGCTTGTGATCCTTTACTAAACGGCTTGGTGACGGCGCCCATGCCGATTTTTTTCGCCATAGCCGGGAATTTAGCAGCTGTACTTCCTCCCATCACCCCTAACTCTTGTGTCAACATGATTCCGGTTAATAAAAGGGCGATGGTAATTATGTAGTTGAACATGTTCTGAGTATTCATAATTGCCGAAGCACCTTTCGGCAGTTGTGTATCATCAAGCTCATCAGAAATAGGTTCGTTGGTTATTCCACCAATGCTCGGATCAGATAAATCAATCGGCGCACCGGCGCTGGTGGAAATGATGGAAAGCGACAACCATAAAAAGAAAGCCAAAATCGGTCCGGATGAGAGATTCTTTCCCAGCTCCGACCACCATCTGGAGGCATACCGCGACGTGTTAGGTAGGACCGATGCAACATAAGCTATCGGGGAAAGTATAACTAAAATCCAAATATTCAGGATTCTATAGATAAGGATAACCAGCATGGCAAGGATGACCGCAATCGCGACCACCAGCATGGCGTTAGCCAGAAAAACCGCAACTAGCACAGATACAACCCCTAATTTTCCATCCGTTTCCTTGGCAAAACTGACCATTTGATTCAAATTCAGGCCGACCGTAAGCACAATCGGAGCTGAATCACTGAACGAATCCACAAATGTCAGCATGATCACCTGTGAGAAATCCACAAACAATCCTGTGATTGTCTTGCTGAAATTTATCAGGATTATCATGATAATCATTTTCGTCAAAAGACTGCGGGCATGGTATGCCTGGATCTTCATAATGGTACCGAAAGCAATCACGATCAGTATTACGATAAACATCATGTTGGACAGATCTCTGACGATTGTCCAACCGATATGCACCGCCGGTGGAGCTTTCATATTGACGAAATTATTGAAGCGGAATATCTTGATCGTCATTTCAATCAGCAGACCGAGCAATGCACCGAGTAACTCCAGTATTTTACCGCCGAACGAACCAATGACACTGATAAATCCATCTGCAACCCAATTTGCTTTTGTTTCCCCTGGCATCAACAACCCGACAAACACAACTAAAAGCAATACACCAATAATTGGTAACAGTGCTTTTCTGAATCGAGAAAAATTCTTTCTGAACATTATTTATTTTGCTTAGCTTGGGTAGACACGGATTATACCGTCATATTCTGTATACTCATGGTAAGGAAATAATCCATTAATATCACATTGTCTATAATTTGGACCCGGAGGCAAAACAGCATTGTTGCAGAAACCCCAATTGTCTTTCAGCATGATTTCAATCTGGTATTCCCCCGCCCCTGGACCAACAACATCATCATAGGTATGTGAGAATAGATGCGGTTGACTCGGATCAGATTTCGGCGCGCCATTCCACACAATAGAGGTTGGCGTTGAACCATCACCCCAGTCCACAATTATATTCTTCAACTCCTCCTGCTCAGCATCAACAAAACTGGTAAACGACAGTGTAACTGAACCTCCACCATTCATCACCACATCGCCGGTTGTTCCGTTGACCAGTATATTACTAACCTTCGGTAAAATCGCGCAGTAGTCAGTTTCTGGTCCTGGCCAAATTGGGCGCGGTCCTGTTCCGTTTAAATTACATAAAACCATATTATCGAATTTATCATTCCATACCTGTCTCCACGAACCGCCAAAATCAGGGACATCAACATAAGAACCAGTTGCATCATCCCAGCGCCATGATCCATAGACATTGGCAAATATTCTTTGTAACCTTTCTAGAGCCCATGCATTTCCTGTATTTACTGGCCCATCACCCTTCAGCTTCGCATCAGCGCCAACACATGAACCTGCTGTTCCGCAATCTGTATCAGTCGTACATTCAATCGTCTGATCACCACTACATAAACCAACTCCTACACAGACTGCGCGATCATCTTCTGTTCCCTGACAATCCGCATCCGAAGAACAGGAATATTGTACACTGCGATGTACTGAATCGTTAGCTCCACCAAAACAAACTTTTGGCACACAACTGGTACGATCGCATAAACCACCTAGAGGACAATCCGCGTTTACTTCACAATAAGTAGTGGGGCTATTATTACATCTTGCACTACAGCTGTACGACTGCCCCAGCCTGGTGTTGTTTACTGCAGGCGATGGTGAACTATCAAGTCCTTCAAGTAATACCGGTAGTAGACCAGAAGAATCTTTGCCCCACGATTCACCCGGATCAGCACCTGCTCCGGCAACCATTGCGCCAAACGGTGCAGCGTCAGAACTGTAAGAATATAAAAGGTCCTGAATGATATATGAGCTGGCAGATGCTGTTCTTTGCGCCCATGCACTGTCGTCGGTTGAACTGACAACTTTAGCGACTTCCTTACAAACATCACGCAAATATATCGTACCTGTTACCCACATACCACCCCAAGCTTGACTTCCATCAACCATATGCACTCTGAAACTGTCTAACAATTGATTACCGTCAAAATTTACTTTGAAATTGAAACAGTTTTGAGAACCGCATTCAATCGATGCGTCTTTATCTTTGAACCAGTTACTTTCATCTCCCTGCACTGTCCAATCATTTGCTTTATTTGCGATCCAAGTTGTTTGACCCTGTGGCCAATCGCCATGACTTGATCTTTGTGCCGTCCATTCAATTCGGTCTATTTCCCATTCATAGAATTTATCCTGTTCTAAAGCATCGACAACTAAATAACTCATTGTTGCCCCACCAGTACAGCCGCAAAAGCCATAGAGATTCGCGCTTGTTCCTCCACCAATTACTCTACAAGGAGCATGATTCTCTACCATGCCACAGGCTGTATCTTCTCCACCATCACAATCACTATCCGCACCAGCCTGAATATTTGCCCAATTTGTTTTTATCGGATGACGATACCCATAAAACTGACCGAGCATTTCTGAAACCGGCATGTTAATGTCTCCCTCTTCATCATCCGGACAAGATGACTGCGCGCCATTAACCATTAAGTCATTAAACGTACTTGTTTCATTATAATTACCAGTTGACTCCACGCACATATAAAGAGGTCTCCTGCCTTGATAACCGGCCGGTTCCACTGTACCGAATACACTGGACTCGCCGGAGATCGCATCTACCGGCCACCAGGTGATACATTTATTCGGGTTGGTCGGGTCTGTCTCAATACAGTACCCCTGCCAGCCGTTGAACTGCACCAGGTCGCTGTTGGTATATTGGCAGACTTCCGAATCCTCCCTAGGATAAGCACGGCAGGAGCGTTTGATATATTGTTGATCACCATCTGTCGTTGATAAATTTGTTGTCGGAACGACTGTCATCCCCGGTGCTCCCGGTGGTTGCCATAAGAAACTTAAACTGGAATTTCCTTCATTTTGGTAATATTCTATTTTTATTGGATGCGATCCGGTATCAAGTCCATTGACAGTAAATGTAACCGTACCACTCCCATCACTCCACACATTTGAAGCTGGGATTGGCGTATCGAGGTCATCTATAAAGAACCTAACTCCGTCGTCGTGTTGCAGTTGGAACTGATGATTACCGGCTGTTTCCACTAGCAGTTTTCCGGTCCAGCGCACCGCTATTTTCTCATCTGCACCAGTTACGTCAATCAAGTGCGGGCCCATGCTCGCGGCATCGTAATCCAGATACTCACTGACATGCGTTCCTAAATATGTGCCGAATACCCTATCAAGTTGTGTTGTCAGATGGCTTGGACCGATTATATAATTCAAAGGTATCGGGAAATCGCGAGCACCATCAGCAATATCCGCTCCGATTGGTCCTTGATCAACACCGTCAAAA
The DNA here is from genome assembly GCA_041664365.1 of Patescibacteria group bacterium. Taxonomy (NCBI): domain Bacteria; species Patescibacteria group bacterium. Next base: position 55,070 of record JBAYKW010000003.1, on the reverse strand, counting down.
TAGCGCTGGCAGAAATTAGGAAGAATGGTTCCATTACAATCATTGTTTGTATAAGTACCGGCCACACTCCCTAGCTGCACACCGCCGTCATCTCCATTATTAATCCACTCGAGTTTTATAGGATGCCACCCGGCGGTAAAATATCCGCTAAACATATACCCTTGAGTTGCAACACCACCGCCATATTGGTCAAATATTGGTGTAACCATATCATCAACATAGAGCCTGAAACCGTCGTTAATATTCACAAATACCGTATGGAAACCGCTGGAGTCAATTAGGATTCCGCCATTCCATGTCGTAGTCTCATTTGGAGTAGACCATCTTTGCCCTGTAGGTACATTATGTACTGTACAAAGTGGTGGTAGATATGCATAATCACCATGGACACAATATTCATATTCATTGATTTGAAGATCAGTTCCAGTATATGTAGTTGTACCTGAATAACTATATGACAGACCGGGAATACCTGAATTATCATAGATAAGAGTGTAATAATCACCACGAATTCCGGCTGATTCAGATGCTTTCACTGTCAGTGCCGGCTTCATAGAAACATTATCGATAGCAAAGGGAACATTACCACTCATACTTCTAATCAAAAGGAAAGTTTCCGCATTTTCATCCGGTATACCCGTAACCACCACCGGTTTCAGAATTTGCTCCGTCCAGCCGGTTGAACCATCGAAATAGCCTAAAATATTTTCTCCAACAATATTGCCGGTGAAACTATCAATTTGTGCAAGAGAGATTGAAATTTGTTCCTGCCCTGCTTCAGGCATATTGATAAATCGGAAATCAAGACTGGCAATATATTCAGCTTTATTTAATATATTCGTTCCCAAGCTGGTCTTCACACCCAATCCAGTGAACGAACAAAGTCCCCCGCCAGTACATTCAGTACCGGCTAGGGTACATAGCGTTCCTTCGTTAGTTGAGTCACTATCGCACACCCCCAGTGATCCTGCCGTATAAAGCAGATAGTTGTTTTCATCGAGTGCCGCATTTCCATCTTTGATCGTATCTCCTTCAACAACTGAAATAGCACTGTCCATTCCAATATTCGGGTAAAGAGTTGTCCATGTTTGTTCATCATTTACATCAAGACAATCAGGATCAGTTGGCGAATCCTCATCTGGTATACAGTGTTCATTTATAATACAAGAAGAATCTTTATTCCCCATATCTGAACTACAAACCATAAACTGGGATAATGCGTCAGATTCAAAATTGCCAAAACGTACCAAATCCTTGGTTACCGCTCCGCCCAACCCTACTTCATACATCTCCGAATAAGGATAGTATCCTTCAATAATATCGCATTCATCCCCATAGCCGGCGCAGGCAGTAGCTTCGGTGGCAACCGTGCAAGCCACAGAATGGTCGGTTCGACAGCCATAATGCAGACCGGCGCTGACAAAACCGGAAAGGTTCTGGAATTCATCCAGAGGATACGCCGGGGTATCGCCGGTTACATTGACCGGCGCCGTATCAATCGTGCTGGCACAGGAACCGTTTGACCCAGCCTCATCGCACAGACCGATTTCAAAACAAACATCTTCTTTTGTTTTGCCGTCACCGTCGGTATCCGTTTCGTCGTCCACTTCAAATGAAGTTTTACAATATAGCCATTCTTCACAAACCCGGTCTCTTTTCACCTTCAATACAGTGTTGGAATCAAGCGACGGACTCTCGGCAGTAATGGCATATGGATCACAGACACCTGCATCAAGACAATCCGCTGCATTAGTGCAAGGATCACCCGGGTTCGTCCCGCCGACGCAAGTGCCGTCTCTGCCCAATACCGGCGCTCCAAATTCCGGATTCGGGAAACAAATTCCGGTTCCGCAATCAGCATCAACATCGCATTCATTTCCATAAGTTGATGGATCAGTAAGATCACAATAATTTTTTATACCATCCGGACTTAAATCCGCTGAATAGTTGAGAGATTGTTGCGTGTCACTAAACAGCTTACATCCCTTTTCTTCGTTGACCACACCGTTACAACTGGTTGAATCAACTGTTGATTTTATATTGTAGTATGTCGCACATCCCGGAAGTCCGCCCGGCGTCTCCACGCAATTTTCATCATAAAACGCTCCGTTTTCAAACGGGCAGTTTGGCTGACAGCCAACCGGATCCATCGGATCGCTATACGCCGTGCATCCGTTAGCTTTCGAGTCGCACAAACCGACCCACGGTATGCAGGTGCTTGATCCTGTACAGGCGACTGGATTTTCCGGATCACAAATTGTCCCTGCCGGCGGTCCGCCTAGTGCTCCTTCCGTACAAACAAATGCTGGAATCGCCGGATTAGGCGGAGTTGGTGTCTGATCGCAGACCTCTTCGGTGCCGACAACATACCAATTAAATTCATATGTCCCCAGTAGTTGCTTGTATTCACACGTCCGGCCGTTTGGTTGTTTGAAAAATGTTTTACCACCGCTATCTGAAAAGCCGTATTCCTCACAACCTACCTCGGTTTGACCACACCAGATATCATCATAATCTTCCGGGTTGTCCTTTAAATAGGTATCTTCATAAGAAACAAGATTGTTATTCGCATCAATGATTGGTTTACCGAGTTTTTTACACCCTTTATCCTCGGCAGCACAATATTTATCCGGATCATTAATCAGTGTAACCACTTGATCAATCGGAATAGTTTCGGCGCTAAGCACTCCACTGCCGTATACCTGTGTAAACGGATTACTGTTATTCTGTGTATCAATTAGTGCTTCACATCCCACCGTGTCTTCCGAACACAATTTTGTGAATGATTTTAGATTGTGAGTTACATTTTCCCAATCAGAATACGCCTCGCAGTTTTCCGATCCATAACAGGTTCTAAACGACCCGCGGATCAGGTATTGACTGCTGGATGTCTCAATCAGTTCGATGTTATCAAAATAGTCATTAACACCGGCTAAGCCCTCAATAACCAAACCATCCGGCACGACATTACCAACGTAGTCATTAGTATCAATATTCACCGGACCAAGTGTATATTTATTCCAATCACTAGTCAAAACTACTGAAGCGGGGAATGTTGCCGGATCCGCATCAGCAAAATAACCATTATTATTTAATGCGTGGTTAAACCGAATAGTCGGGGCTACGCTGGTACCTTTTGCCCAGAAACTCAACATATATGTCTTTTTATTTTCCAGTGTTTCATCAAGCGGTTCCTTATTCACTGGATTTGGTGACGCTATGTTCAGTGAATGACCGTTAAGCATAACTGATTCAGGACTTACAACACCTGCACTCCAACCCTGATTGGTACCGTCTTCAAAATCATCATAATTAACCTGTCGGTAATTGTATCCCGCATTTCCCAGGTATTCTCTGCACCCGGCAAATTGTGCCGGACATGACCGGCTTTCGCTTGGCGATCCATAATACGTCAGGTTGTCTATACTGTTTCTCTCCGGGTGGCAGTCTTCTGTTACTGATATAGTTTGCGTTTTATACCGATAAAATATATTTAAATTTGAATCAAAGAATTGTGTACAATCAGGATTTATACCGTACTCACTAGTACAATCATCAACAGTGTTTAATGAATCTTCACAATCCAGCGGGAGTGTCGGTCCGACTTCCAAATGAGTACAAGGGGCCGGAAATGCACCGCCAACATCACTGCGTTTCAGTCGGAATGCTCTTAACTGGTATCCGGCTACCGCGTCACCTTCCCAGGCATAATATGAAGCAATGTCCGTATCGGCTGGCGTAACGCATTGTTTCAGAAAAGAATAATATTCCTTTCCTTCTCCGCCGGCCGAAACTTCATCCAAATTCGTAAATTCTTCACAACCAACATAGGCTGCGGAACATTGCGCGCCTGTGTCCGGAACAAATGATATAGCCGGGAGGCAGTATCCTGCCGGACAATCACCGGCAACTAAACACGCATTGCCCTGGTTTGCCCCGCCATAACAATACATGCCGGAACGTTCAATATTATCCGGGCGCGGTACAACGTTGGTTAGTTTGACCTCCTCAAAAGCTTTGCAACCGACATCTGCACTATCACACTGATCTTGTGGTCTAACCTGCCCAGGGATCACGGAACCACCGGCAAGCGGTGTATAGTTCTGGCACCCGACATCATCCGGATTACAACTTTCCCGCTCTCCGGTTAAATAAACTCTATTTATCGCTCCATAATTTTCATACTGGCCGGCACTTTCCGCTTCTTCTATTTTGGCGGCGTCTATAATTATATTACAGCCGGTGTCAGGAACAATGTTTAATAGTAAATAGGAAACGGCAGGATTGAATGAATCAGGATGTGCATATGTGACTTGATATCTCTGCCATTGATCATTCAGATTATCTATAGTTGTTGAGGCCAACGCAGGGCCGACCGCCTGTAATAGTTCTAATCGAGCGGTATCTGTACACGCAGGATTAATCAGATCCGGATCTCGCATTGCATAAAAAGAATACGTAAATATCCTGTTTCTGACAGGTGACCCGGCATCAATTCCATAGATTATATAAGGTCCAGGCACAGCAGCTGAATGCAGATTCATAACCGTTACGTCTGAATATGGGGAAACACCCAGCGAAGTGATCGTATCCGCTTCGGTAACTGCTCCGTTTACAGCGGACCATGAATTAGTGAAAATATCTGCATTACCATCGTCGGGGGTGCCTGTATAATATTCAAAACTGGCATTGCTGATTAAGTTGGAGCCATGGTCGGTCCTAACAAATTCACTACATCCGTCCGCTCCGGCAGTACAACTCTCCGCATTGGCATTCAGATGCGATAACCAGCTTGAGGCCAAGGCTGGCTCTGCAATTCCACCGCCCGGAGAATTCGGATCATAATTCCAATAGCCATAGTCCTCCGTGCCGGCAGCGCCATCATCATTATAATAACATTCCCATCTTTCATCGGTAGTATTATATTCCGAACAATACCACTGACAACCGACATTATCCGCAGAACAGCCGTTAAAGTCCAATGTCTTCGCCAGATATGAAGCGGGCTGACCCTGTCTGTTGGTATAGGTTGTACAAGTATTATAATAATCAGGGCACGATTCACCGTTAAACCGCCAAATCGGATCTTCTTTGGTACAGTAGCCATACTGCTGGCAGTTACCATTGCCGTCTTCTACAATACAGGACTGATCATCAACGCATGATGTGTTTCGTTGGATTTGGCGGATTTTTGGCGTCTCATTTATTCCGTCTTCATCAATATATTCATCAAAAAGAAACGTTTCATTGTAACCGCTATTGACACACATCGTGGCCGGTGCTTTCAAAACCCAATCCGGATCAATTAACTGATAGTACTGTGATGCTGGATCGTCGTACTCTCTGATTAATTCATTCAGGGTTTTAGTTCCTCCCCCGAATTCTCTGACGTACGATGCAGCCAGTTCCCAACTTACCGGGATCACCCGATACCTTCTAAGCAGGACCAAACTGCGGTATGGATAACCCTCCTGGTAATTCAACTGGGCTCCACCATCTCCATAACCGAAAGGCTTGTCACCATTAATGTAGCCTGATTCAATCGCTTCTTCCAAACGAAGCTGCTGTTCTACCGCTGTTCGGAAACTAGGATCAATCGCGCAGTTTTCCGGCTCGGCGAAATCCGTCGGGCAGGTCGATAGTGTATTTAAAATGTCCACGGATCCTCCGGCACCAAGTGAAGGCTGGTTGAATGATGCAAATTTTGCTTCCGCCGCAGCGATGCCCGATGTCCTGCCGAATTTACCCTGAACTGATCCGGTGCTGTCCGCATTCGGGTTTAAACCTTTAACCAAGATAAATTCCATATACTTCTTAACCAAAGTATTACTAAACACACCGATCATGTCAGCAATTATAGAACCGGTTGTTACTTTTTCAGGTGTTGTTGTTTCCGTTAATGCAACTTCCGCCACTGCCTCAACCTGTGCCGCCGGTGTTTTAGTATCACCGGTAATCGCACTAACTAGATTATTAAAATCCTTCGCCTGTTTTGCTTCTTCCGCTTTTTCCGCTTTTTCCTTTTCAGTCATTGCCCCTCTATAGACCGAAAGGTACTGGGAAATTTCCGCCTGGTCCTCGCCGAACATTTCCGGGAATCCTTTGAGTAGAGCTTGGGAAAGCTGGGCAGGATCCACGCCTTTAATGGCAAAACCCAGTTTCGCATCCACTTCATAAAAATCATTCAGGCTCTTCTTACCCAACCTGCTCGTGATTGAGGAAAGTGTACACTTTGCCTGCCTTGGCGGTCCTGCGTACCCCAAATCAACATTGATTGATGCCTGGATTGAAATTTTCAGTTTCGGGTCTATGTCGCAAAGACTTTTACCCCAAGCTGCTGTAGTTATCTGGTCAAGATAATCACCGACCGCCGCATTGGCAGCATCTGTGATTGATTTACTAAACGGCTTAGTATTAAATAACGGTTGTTGGCCCGCCGCTCCGCTGGCAATTTTAACAGCAGCATCATAAGCAAGTTGCTGGGTAAATGTTTTCAGTGCATTTTTATAAGCAATATCTCCTGATTTTTTTACAGCTGAGGTTACTGCGTTCCACAACTTTGCCGGAATATCTCCAATAACAGTGGAAAATGTAACATCCCCAACTCCAAAAATTGCGTTCGCCGGTTTTGGCGCTAATAAAAAAAGCTGCACGAAAAAAGCAACGAAAATAAAAACACCAAATATTGATTTTTTAAAATGGCGTTTTGGATTTTTTTGGTTGCTCGGCATATTACTTGGTTGTAATAATTAAAACCTGGAAAATTATAATTGTTCCTGTAAAACTTGCGAGTATAAAAGCACTAAAGTTTCGTCATCCACCTGACTTAGTTCGGACTCACTGATTCCACTGCTGATCAGCAGTTGCCTGATCTGCGCGGCATCCAGCTTCTGCAAAGCATCCACCGTTATTTCCTGTCCTGCTGACTCAGTAGGCGCCCCGCTATTTGTGTTCCCGGTCAGATCATCCAAATCTATGCCGGTATCAATAACAGTTTCCTGATAGACTGATCTTAGTGTCGCATCATCCATTGCATCAACGATATTTGCCGGTGCGCCGATCTCTTTCAATGTGGCCCTCAGTTCTGCAGACGATATTTCAGGCGCTGTTGCTCCGGAATTATTATTGCTGTTTGCTGTCGGATCTGTTTCAGCCGTTGTGATTACACATGTTTTTCCTTTCGGGCAGTTCGGATCATTACCACTGTCCAGTTCTTCTTTGTCTGAGATATTATCACTGTCTGAATCCGCAACATACGGGCTGGTTTCGTATATATTGAGCTCATCATAATCATTTAATCCGTCTTGATCCGTATCTTTTCCTTTAAGAAAAACCAACTGTTGGTAGTCAGGATCATCATTTACCAATGTACTGTCATCAACGTCCTGATAATCGGATCCGGCGAGGGGGGAAGTAATAGTTTTCGAAATTTGGAAAATACCTAGAATTAAAGCACTAGATCCCACAAACAAAAGCGCTCCAAATATAATATTCTGCCTTTTTCGCGAATCTATTTGTGTCTTTTTATCTTTATTTTCCTGGGATGAGACTATATCCATAACTCTTCTTAGAGTGTAAAATAGCTCAAAAATATGCGCCTCAATTATATCATAATAACCCCAATGTGTCAAACTGCTATACCCATATAATAACGATAATTCTAATTATTGTCTATTAATTAATAATATCCTTATTTATAAGGGCATTTGTTATCATTTTCCAGCTGTTTATTTGGATATCTTGAGGCCTCAGTTCTGGCTTTATATCGCATTCTACCAGTATTTGCCTGATAATATCAGCGTTTGTGTGGAAACTATTAGTAAGATTATTGTGAATTTGCTTACGTTTGGCGGAAAAACCGGCTTTTACAACCTGAAAAAACTGTTTTTGGCTGAATTTATAGCCATTTTTCCTGTTTTCCTCCTGAATTTGGCTATCAGTCTTTATCCCATCGATCATGATTACCGCACTATCCACTTTGGGCTCTGGCCAAAAACATTCCTTCGTAACTTCTCTCACAATATGCGGATTGCCAAAATATTGAATAGAAACAGCCAATAGACTGAGCGCACCAGGCTCAGCGGTAATCCTTTCTGCTACTTCTTTTTGAATCAAGACTGTCATTGTTTTTGGCTTCGGGTCCTGTTCTAAAAATTTTCTGAGTACATAGGATGTTATATTGTACGGAATATTCGCCACAATTCTGTATTGCTTCTTACCAACCAGTTTGCTTATTTCAGTTTTAATAATGTCCTGATGAATTATTTCAATTGAGGAATATGATTTTCCCAATTTGTTTAATGCAGGGATAAATCTTTTTTCCAGCTCAACCGCCCATACTTTTTGCACTTTTTCTGCGAGCTTTTTAGTCAACGGACCAAATCCTGCGCCAATCTCCAAGACGTTATCGTCAGGTTTAAGCTGTGCTGATTCTACGATCGCATCCAGGACATCTTCATCAATCAGAAAGTTCTGACCGCTCTCGCGTTGCGGGTGGATCCCGTAATTTTTTGTCAGGTATTTTATTTCGGCTTCAAGACTGTTCAAAATCGGTTTATTTAATACTAAAATGTAATGTTTCCTTTTCTTAATGTCACTATTTTGTTTGATTTAATTTGTGCAATTGTTGACGGCACAACACTCGGCAATTTACCAGCATCAATAATTACTGAAACCAGTCCGTTTAAATTAGAAATCTGTTTTCTGACCATACTTATGGAATAACATTCTTTTTCTTTGGAACTGTTGGCACTGGTACTGATCAAAGGACCACCTAATCCTAATGCAATTGATTGTGCAATCAAATTTCCGGATACTCTCAGCGCCAAATTCCGTTTTCCTGCTGTCAGAAGAGAGGGGATATTATTTTTCTTCTTCAAAATTAATGTCAAAGCTCCCGGCCAATATTTTTTTGCCAGTTTAAGGGAAACAGAATCAAATGTTACAAATTTTTTTGCCTGCAACATACTGCCCACGATAACCGGCAGTGGAAGTTTAGCTGATCTTTTTTTAATTGAATATATTTTTTTGATTACTTCAATATTACATGCGTCACCGCCAATCGCGTAGGCCGTTTCAGTAGGATAAATAATTATCCCCCCCGCTTTCAGGAGGGAAATAATTCTTTTTAAATCTTGATTAGTGAGCTTCTTACTTTTAAGGAAATATTTCTCCATGAGTATCTATAATACATTAATAAATAATGATACCAAGGCAGCCAGCGGGAAAGCTAAACCCATACCACCAAAGGCGATTGCCAAGAGCATAAAGCCCAGTATAATAACCCGTCCTAAACTGATAGCCATTTCCCGCAATACAGTATATTCATCAACATAATGACCGGAATCAGCCGCTTTTTCGTACATTAGCGCATCAAACGGAGTGCGCATGACAATCGTTGCAAAACTGTGGTATGTCGACGCGATAAAAATTTGGAAACCGGTAGTAACAAAAGTTTTGATCAGCCAGCCAACCGCATAAAGAATAGAGCCGGTACGCATCAGTTTCTTCTTGCGCATCTGGTCCGTGAACTTTCCCATACTCAACTGGATAATAATTGTTAACAATACAACGATCGAGGAAATAATTCCGATCACCAGATATTTTCCGTCTAAAATTTGCCAGACAAAGATCGGCCACAATACTACTCCGACTGAATTTTCCGCACCATCTGCTCCATAGGCTAAAAGCATCCTCCGGTTTTTTTTATGGAAAAGTTTTTTGAATGTTTCAAAATATCCGAAGCTGTACTTTTCATAGACCGCCCTGGTTAGAAGAAAAGGGATTAGTGACAATGAAATTAAAATAATTACAACTACAAACAGTATTTGAAAATTAAACTGGTCCAAAATAAACCCCCCGGTAAACGGAACAGCGATGCTGACTAGCGATGCGATTGCCGCCAGAAAGCTGATCTGTTTTCCCCGGTTGCGCCGATCCGTGAATTCGGCAAAGTCAGTGTGATATGGGACCCAATAAAACATCCGGTAAATTGTCAGGAAAACTATTGATAAAACAGTGAATAAAAGAATGTTGGTTTCAAAATAGTAATAACAAATATAATGTAAAACTAAGAAAGGGATACTCAAAATGAGTGTCTTTTTCAGATTGATCCTGGACATAACTTTGGCTCCAATCGGACACATAAAAAAATAGGCCAGATAGCCTATGAGAAAGTTGGCAATTACATAATAGATATTCTGGTCATAAACCAGATAAAGAAAAACGGGCAAAAAAAGCCCGAGCATTCCGTTCGCCACCTGCAGAATCACCCGATTCATATACAGCGAAATTACCCCTGAAGAAAGTTCACTCTTCAGATAGAATTTTGAAAAAAATCCGCTCATCTTATTTGACCACAATATTTAACAGCTTGCCCGGTACAAATATTTTTTTGATGACTTGCTTATTTGCAATCAGTTTCTGAATTTTACTACTTTGCTCTACATATTGTATCACATCTTCCTCTGTAGCGTCAGCCGGCATCAGACTTTTATCCTTGAGTTTGCCGTTGATTTGTATGACGAATTCGATTTTCTGATCTTTAACCAGTATTGCGTTAAATTTCGGCCAGGATTCCGAATGGATAGATTTATTGTTTCCAAGCTTTATCCATAACTCTTCAGTTAAATGCGGGGCGAATGGAGATAATATCAGTAACAGTTTTTCCATGGTACTTTTATCAACTTTATTTTCTCCCTGCATTTCATTAACCAAAATCATTAAAGCAGAAACAGCAGTATTAAACCGGAATTCATCGATGTCTTCCGTTACCTTTTTGATTGTTTTGTGGAGCAGACTCTTTGTCTTTTCATCAACACCCCCACCCCTCACCCCTAATCCCTTAACCCTATCCCCTAATAAATAAACCTTATCCAAAAATCTTCTTACACCAACAATCCCCTTCGTGTCCCAAGGGATCGCTTCGGCAAACGGTCCCATAAACATTTCATACATTCGCAGAGTGTCCGCGCCGTACTCTTTAACTACATCGTCAGGATTGATCACATTGCCCAGCGACTTGGACATCTTCTTTCCGTCTTCCGCCAGAACCATGCCGTGGGAAATCCTTTTTTGATATGGCTCCGGAGTCGGCACCAGTTTCAAATCATAAAGCGCTTTGTGCCAGAATCGGGAATACAGAAGATGCAAAGTAGTATGTTCCATCCCACCGTTATACAGATCCACCGGTAGCCAGTACTTCAATGCTTTTTGTGAAGCAAATTCCTTGTCGTTATGTGGATCAGTATAGCGCAGAAAATACCAGCTGGAACCCGCCCAGTTCGGCATGGTATCTGTCTCTCTTTTTGCGGGACCACCACATTTAGGACAAATGGTATTAACCCAATCTGTAATTCCCGCCAGAGGTGATTCGCCGGTTTCCGTCGGTTCATAATTTTTTACTTTCGGCAGTTCTAGAGGCAGATCTTTTTCCGGCACCGGAACGATTCCGACCGCTGTCTTTTTTCCTTCCATTATTTCTTCAAATATTTCTGGAAAAGTAAATGCTCCACCTTGAGATATTGAAAAATGATTTCTACTTTTTAACATTCTGAAGTCTGCCTTTAAAACTTTTTTGTAATGTTCAGGAACTGTACTCGGAATATAAAAATCATTATCAGAATAATAATATACTATTTTTTCCGTATTATTATGTACTGATTTATAGAGAATCTCCGGCTGGTTGAATTTATGCTGATATTCCACCGGATCATCGGGATGCTTTTTCGCATAATCTTCCCAGTCCATATCACGATAGGTCGGAGCAACTAAAATAAGCTTGCCAATTTTTTTATTCAGATTGGCAACAAAATGCAACGCGGCAGGACCGCCCAAAGAATGTCCAATTACCACTGAATTTTCATTGAGCCTGTCAGTATATTTATCCAAAACTTTAAGCCATTTCTCCAAAACAGGCTCAAAAGGTTCAGGCATGTCAGGAGCAATAACCTCGTGGCCCATTTTTTCCAGCTCGTCGGCCAGCCAGCCGTACCAGTTATTTCTGCCGTAACCCCCGGTTCCGTGGATGATTAGCACTGTTTTTTTATCTTTTTTCTTGCATTGTTCACAATGAATTAGTGGTATCGGCTCACCCCAATAATGCTGACGGGAAAATATCCAATCACGCAGTTTGTAGTTAACTTCTTTTTTTCCATTACCTAATTTTTCTAACCAAACTGTAATTTTTTTGATTCCTGCCTGCGAATCTATACCATTAAACTCACCAGAGTTGATCATCTTGCCTTCGCCGACATAACATCTATTGCCTATCAAAAGCTCTTGATGCTCTGTTTTTGGATCCCATTCACGTCCTAACCATTGAGTAAGTGTAAGAGTGACTTCTGGATGTTTTGATTCATGGAATTTAAAAGAAGAATTTATTATATTTGACGGGTTTAGATCTTTTTTGTCTGGATTAATAACACACCTTATATCTAGATTGAATCTATTAGCAAACTCGAAATCTCTTAAATCATGCGCCGGCACAGCCATAATCGCGCCGGTACCGTATCCCGTCAAAACATAATCCGCAACCCAAACCGGAATCTCTTCACCACTAGCCGGATTGATCGCTTTAATTCCTTTCAATTCAACCCCGGTTTTGTCTTTAGCCAGATCTGTTCTTTCTAAATCGCTTTTATTCTGAGAAGCATTAATATATTTCTCCAGCTCTTTGACATTAGAAATTTCCGGTTTCAATTTCTCCACCAGTTCATGTTCCGGTGCCAGCACTAAATAGGTTGCACCAAATATTGTGTCCGGCCGGGTGGTAAAAACTTCTACGTGATATTTAGAATTTTTTAATTTAAATTGAACCCGTGCGCCTTCTGAACGGCCGATCCAGTTAATCTGCTGAGATTTTATTTTTTCCAGATAATCCACCGTATCCAGATCGTCAATCAGGCGCTGGGCATACTGAGTTATTTTAAACATCCATTGTTTCAAGTTCTTTTTGGTTACTTCAGTACCACAGCGTTCGCACTTGCCGTTCACCACCTCTTCATTGGCTAGTCCGATCTTGCAGGAAGGACACCAATTAATCGGCATCTCCGCTTGATAGACCAGACCTGCCTTGAAAAGCTTTATAAAAATCCACTGCGTCCATTTATAATATTCCGGATCAGTAGTTACTACTTCTCTGGACCAATCAAAGGAAAGCCCCAGGGATTTTAACTGCTTGCGGAAGCGTCCGATATTCTCATCCGTGATATCAGCCGGATTTTTTTTGACTTTGATTGCATAATTTTCCGTCGGCAGGCCGAATGCATCGAAACCAATAGGAAACAGGACGTTATTGCCTTCCATGCGTTTTTTGCGCGCAACAATGTCGAGCGCCGTGTAACTGCGCGGGTGTCCGACGTGCAATCCCTCCGCTGACGGATACGGAAATTCAATCAAACAGTAGAATTTGTCCTTTTTGGTGTCGTCTTTCGTCTCATAAAGACCTTCCTGCTCCCACTTTTCCTGCCATTTTTTCTCAATCGATTGATGATCGTATTTTTCTGCTTCCGGCATGCTATTATTCATTCCCATTAAAGTCATTTAAGCCCCTGTTTACGGTATTTTACCACCTTTCCGGACATAATGGAATTCACAAAACCCAGATAAAATGGGGGTAATCTGCGAAATCTGCCATTTTTTTTGGCTAATTTTAGCCGTTATTTCAGATTATTTTAGAAAAAAAATTTGACAAATGAAAGTAGCCATGATAGCTTATTGAGTATCCTAAATTGTTGGATACTGAAACCTTGGTTTAGGTAATATATTATGAAATACTAAAACAACTAATAGCTATCTTCTAACCATAGAACATGGCTTTTAATTTGGGAGAAATCAATTAGTATTCAAATTAAAAAAACACTTAGTCATATACTGGTAATTTTCTTAAAAGGTCTTATCTACCTGAAGAGAGCACTTTTCTTTTTGGGTAAATATCTGATTGTTGTTCCGCTACAAAAAATAGGAAACTTCATATTCTATTTCCTGATTGTGAGAATGTATAAAGTGTATCTGACAGTGAAATCACAGCTGGGCTCAATCTACCGTCCGGCTAAAGGAAAGCTGCTCTATTCGCTCACCACCAGATACGTTGTCCATGCATTAATAATCCTTTTGACAATTATCGTTACCACCAACAATTTGAATGCCAAGGAACTGAATTCAGAGGTCGGGCAAAATAATATTCTTGCTTCTCTCATTCAACCGCAGGGTGAAGAATTATTTGTAGAAACATCGGACACAACAATTGATAATAATTCCATGTTTGCGGACACAACCGGAAGCGTTGCAAGCTCCCAATATTTCGGGAATGATGAAACTATGATTGTAGACAGTGCATCCATCACCGCTGAAGGAGCAATTGTCAAACCAAATCTGATTGCCACTACGATCGGTGATCGGGTCCGCGAATCAGTGGTCTATCATGAAGTCCAGGGTGGAGAGACAGTCAGCGATATTGCATCACAATATGATATTTCTACCAACACAATTCTTTGGGAAAACAAACTTGGTGCCAGAGATTTTATTAAGCCCGGTCAAAAATTAACAATCCTGCCGGTCTCCGGAATTTCCTATCAGGTTAAATCCGGCGATACCCTGGATAAAATAGCGGAAAAATACGAGGCTGAAGCAAGTGAAATAGTTGAATACAACCAACTGGCTTCCGCTGAAGCAATTTCCAAAGATCAGATTATTATCTTGCCGGGCGGAGAACCGCCGGCACCGCCGGCACCGGTTGTCCAGCCGACATCCCGTTTTGCTTCTGTTTCTAATTTCTTTGTACCGGCTGACGCAACTCCGACCTATGGAACAAAACTACAATGGCCAACACCGAGCCGTCGCATTAATCAGTATTACGGTTGGCGACATACCGGCATTGATATTGACGGTGACACCACGTCACCGAACTATGCCGCCGATACCGGACGCGTTACAGCTGCCGGGTGGTCAGGCGGGTACGGGCTTATGGTGATGATTGACCATGGTAACGGTATGCAGACGCTTTACGGCCATTTCAGTAAAATAGCGGTTAGTGTCGGTGATAATGTCAGCAGAGGCCAAACGCTAGGTATGATGGGCTGTACTGGATGGTGCACCGGAAATCATTTACACTTTGAAGTGATCGTTAACGGCAGGAAACAGAACCCCCTAAGTTACTTATAAACTTTAAAGGCGCTCCGATATCCGGGGCGCTTTTTTGATTGGAAAATGATATAATTAATTCGCTATGGGAAACCTATACACCATTGCCACACCTATCGGAAACTTGGAGGATATCACTCTGAGAGCTCTTAATACACTCAAAACGGTTGATATCATCGCTTGTGAAGATACCAGACATACTTCCATTCTTCTAAATCACTATAGCATCAATAAACCGCTGGTCAGTTATCATCAGCACAGCAAGATCGCTAAAATTGATTACCTGATCGGAGAATTGAAAGCAGATAAAAATATTGCGGTAGTAACCGACGCCGGAACTCCCGGTATATCCGACCCCGGGCAGGTTCTGATAAAAAAGGCTATAGAAAATAATATATCTGTAATACCAATCCCAGGACCGTCTGCGGTTATTACAGCGCTTTCTGCCGCAGGAGTGCCGACCGATTCTTTTGTATATCTAGGATTTCTTCCACATAAAAAAGGAAGGAAAACAATACTGGATTCTTTTAAAGACGAAAAAAGAACCATTGTTTTTTATGAATCAACGCACCGTATAGAAAAACTGCTGGGAGAATTAAAAGATATATTAGGAGATAGAAAAATTGTAGTAGCTCGTGAATTGACCAAAATTTATGAAGAATTCTTAAGAGGCACTGTCACTGAAGTACAGGAAAATTTAAAAATTACCAAAGGCGAGTTTGTGGTAATTATCAGCGCCATTAAATAACGAACTGTCATTCTGAATTTATTTCAGAATCTCCGTGGATGCTGCCTGCCCCGCTGCCTTGCGACAGCTAGGCGGCCGGGGAATCAAGTTCAGCATGACAAATGTATAAGTATAATATAAAAAAGAACTGTGACATTCACAGCTCTTTTTTATTTTTTAAAACTAGAAAGTTGCCCCAGGCTCAGTAATCATTCCCGCGCCGAAATCATTTACCATGAGTTTATTCGGATCCATACTGACCGTGATTGGTGTCGAGGCTGTGGTTCCGTCCTTATATGTAACCACTACGTTAAATGATAATATACGGTTTATTGAAGCCGATGTATGATTGGCATACTTCAGTATATTGCTTGAATCATGTGATCCAGTAGTATCAATAATATCGTCTTCATTGTATATCACACCCGGACGGCATTCAACACGTACCTCGACTGATGATGCTTGTGTTTCACTCCCACTGATCCAAGTACCAAGATTGGACGTATTAGAGACCGTTTCACAAGTACCCATGGCGCTCATATTATTAATACTGACATTCTCCGCAGCTACAGCAGATGCCTCACTGGTTGTTTTTACTGACACATGTCCGAGCATATAGTAACCAGGCTCATGGATTTTTGTCGTGGAAAATTCCTTAGCACTGACAGTTGCATACGTAGAATCAATTGTTGCATACTTACCGGCCGCTGCCTGCATATTACTATTTGATACAGCGACATTTGCATTCGCTGATTGGTTCACATTTGAATATGTGTTTGTATTTGAAATATTAATGTTAAGATCATCCCCGGCATCCTGAGATAAAAAATACCAGGTCAAACCACCCCCAATTATTACTACTGCTGCGATAATACCAACGAGCATTACCGGGGCAAAACCTTTTTGGTTATTCATACCATTTTTAATTAATAACTTAATTAGTGAATTGAAATGTATTAATCATATCTTCCATAACAGATAATGATCCATTCTGACCATATGTAAAGTCAAACAATCTATCATCCTGCTTTAATAGAAGCATTCTTCTTTCACTTTCCTGACCATTTTCATCATTCAAAAATAAACGGGTTACTGTAACATCATTTGAAATAAAGGATTCTTTATCATAGTAAGAAAATTTACCATTTATAAAATCATCAACACTTGATGATTGACTTACTTTCCAGATAAGAAGATTTACCGACTCAATGTCATTTGGAATTGTTCCAAGAGTATATTGACTTGGGTTGCTGTAATTAGACCATGAAGTATCACCCCCAATATAAGTCTGCTCGCCAGCTCTATAAGTAAAATCGGCTTCGGAATAATTCGTGTCTACATACCAATTATCAGGATATTTTATTGTGTATGCATAACGAGTATTTGTATATGTTTCCCAATCTGCAGTTTCATCCAATGCACTATTCGTGTTTATGGTTACAGTTGTATTAGTATTTGTTACGTTATTTGTGTTTTGAATTGTGTTGTTGTTTGTATTAATTGTGCTATTTGTATTTACCTTTGAATTAGTATTCAATGCACTGTTGGTATTTGTATTCATTACACTATTTGTATTTTCGATTGTATTCTTTGTGTTGGTATTACTATTGGTACTATTTTGAGATGTGAAGTACCAAATTACACCGCCCCCAATAATTACTACCCCGGCAATGATAGCTACTATTACTACTGGGACAATCCCTTTTTGGTTATTCATACAATTTTTTAATTAGTGAATTGGAATGTTGAAAGTATTTGATTTGCTAGTGCAATAGTGTCTTCCATCGGATGTGTATTACCCGGATTCTGCTCAATATGAATTGTATAATCGCTAAAAGCAATATTAACTACTATCCCAGCAGAATCACCCTCATATCGCCCATTGTCATTTCCAGTTGTACGTTTATAATCTCCCCCGGCAATAGTGATGGTATCCTCAACAATGTTATTCAATCGAGCATTGTCCTGATCATAATATTCAGCATTATTAATTACTGCTAAAAAAGCGTTTGAAGAGCCAATCTCGTTGAATTGTACATCACCAGATGCCAAATAAATATTGCCACTTGCTTGCTCAATATCAACTGTCGAGGGATAACTAAAAGATAATCCATAAGTATCATTGGTATGTGTCTGCCAACCACTTGCCGCTGATGCAATATATCCATGAATATCTTCAGCAATGATATTTTCAATCAACATTCTATTACTTTCATCAGATGAATCATAAATGAACAAATCAAAATCATCAGATTTTTTATTATATGTATAACCGGATGGATTAGTTACCACCTCAACATTATAACGACGATATAAGATTTTATTATCGCCTATAAACACAGGATTTGTGTATGCTAGATCAGTTTGCGCTTCAATAATAGTTGATGCTTCATTTTGACTCAGATTTAGTAATTGTATCGATTCATTACTTCCTAATTCTTCCCAACGACTACCAAAGTAGTGTATTTTTTCATCCCATACAACAAGCTCACTATTATAATCATAATTTGAACGGATCCTCTGCATATTATTCTTATACTCCGGATCATCGTAATTGATAAGATTAAAATCTTTTTTTATTTCATTATTTTCAACAGTAACCATTCGACTATTTGTCATAGGGATTGGAGCATGTTGAGAAAGCAAAAATGAACCATTCACAGTTGCATCAATCGGCCAATCTATTCTTACCGGTAACCAAGAAGTTTCATTTCCGTTAAAGTCGAAAGTTCCTGAATTAGAAAGATATTCATCAAAAAATGATTTATTCCCATTAAGATCCGTAATATAAATTCTATCGTGTCCTGGACCACTACACTCATAATCATCGTTAATATAATAAACTACATAATTACTTTCTGGTACCCAACCTTCAATACCTAATAGATTTATATCATTCCCCCACTGGCAAACATCATTACCATATATATTGCCAATCTCAGCATCAGTCTTACCGGTGTCGGCAATTTTTGTTTCACTTGTTCCATCAATATCACTATAATAAACTGCCTGATTTAAATATTCATTTTCCTGATTATTATATATTTTTTTCACATATGCAATTTTACCGCCATCGGGGGACAATAGAATATCATGATAATATGTCAACGGTTCATTTAAAACAATACTATCTAATCGCGTACCAATATTATATATGTGTACCTCTGTTTCTAAATCATCCTTTTTTGATACATAAGCAATATTTTGTCCATCTTTTGTAATATCATAATCAATTATTTGAGATATCTCTAACACAATTGAAGTATCTCCGTTCTCTGTATTCAGAGAAAATATTTTATCATCACTTAAATAGGAAATAAATGAAACTTGATTTACAGAATTATTATCTGTCGTGCTATTAACATTTTGATTAACCGAAATATTTGTATTGGTAATTACTTCCGTAAATGTTTTACCTCCCGCTGCACATTGCCTAGGATAACTTTCCATTACCGGATACCCGGCCGCCTCACATTCAGTAAAAGAATTTATTGTAACTGTTGTATTGGTGTTTGTGGTATTGGCATCATCTGAACGACCGAAAACAAACCACCATGCGCCGACAAAAATTACAGCCGCTACGGCAAACGCACCGATTGCGATTATTATATGGGTAAGTCCTTTTTGATTAATCATATAATTAAAATAAATTATTCTATAAATTGAAATGAATTATAAAAAGTTTCAAATTCCAGATTGCGACCGGCACCGTCATTGATGGCATAGAGTGTATCATCATCCTCAAAAAATATTTGTACATGTTCCCAACCCTCTATTGTTTCCGTCGTTACCGTAACTCTAGTTGCCTGTTTACCGGCAATCGTGATTCTATCTCTTATTTCTCGGCGGTCTGAAAACTGATCGCCCATTTTGGCGATTAAAGAATCCATGTCGGTTGAATCAGCGTTATAAAGCAAAACGGACCAGATAGTATCCCCTATTGTCTCTGGTGATGAAATAGTTACAGTTTCCGATGCGAGATCTGATCCGGATATATCGGTACGAGCTTCCCAACCGCTCGGGTACTCTATAGTAAACTTCGGATTTTCATATATCTGCAAACCTGTATCTTGGGTATTTGTATTTTCAGATTCATTTGTATTCTGAATATTAGTATTTGTAGCCGTATTCGTATTAAGAACATTTTTTAGTTTAATACAACTGCACTGGCAAACCCCGTTGACCAACCGATAATTACTGCTGGTCCCCACTGAGCAAGCCGCCTCTTCCTGACACTGACCGATACACTGTTTAACTACGTTGTTGGATGGATCCAGACTGCTTCCAATATAATTATTAAAAAACCATAAAAATCCATACGCAAAACCGGAAATTAAAACAATCATTATTATGGCGATTGTTATGGAGATAATTATATGGCTGTAATTTGACTGACCCTTCATATTTTGATGATAAATATACCCCTTCAGTATATACCATTTTTTCTGTTTGTTATAGATTAAGGATTTATGATTAAAGTTAAAGATATTCACTTAAATCTTAAAACTTACAACTTTAATCTATACTGCAGCGCCTCGGCAATATGCTGAGTCTGGATTCTTTCCTCTTGTTCTATATCGGCAATTGTTCTGGCAACTTTCAATACTCTAAAATATGCTCGTGCTGACAGGGGGAATTTTTCCACCGCTTGTTTCAAAAGAGTCTGTGCATTTTTATCCACCTGACAATAGCGGTTTATTTCCTTTTGAGTCATTTCAGAATTCTCCAGAAGTCCTGCCGGTTTTAAACGGCTGTTCTGGATTAATCGCGCTTTCTTTATCTTTCTTCTGATCTCGATGGTTTCAAGCATCGAACCCGGCTCTCTAACCAGTTCAGAAAATTCGATCCTAGCCACCTCCACATGTAAATCCATCCTGTCCAAAAGCGGACCGGATACTCTTTTCTGATAATTTATTATTTGATTCGGTGAACATCGACACACCTGTTTGGGATCGGAGAGATAACCGCATGGGCAAGGATTGGCAGCAGTGATCAGCATAAACTTAGCTGGAAACTGAATAGTGCCCGAAACTCTGGCCACTGTCACTTGCCCATCCTCCAAAGGCTGGCGAAGACTTTCCAGAACGATTCTCGGGAATTCCGGCAACTCATCCAGGAACAATACTCCCCGGTGAGCAAGCGATATTTCGCCAGGCTTTGGAGTTCTGCCGCCGCCGATCAGTGCGGCGGCAGATGCGGTGTGGTGTGGTGATCGGAATGGCCTCTTTGACACCAACGACCCGCCTTTGGCCAGTAATTTTGCAACACTGTAGATTTTGGTTACTTCAAACATTTCTGATGTCTGAAGTTCAGGCAAGATTGAAAGGATACTTCTGGCCAGCATAGTTTTACCGGTGCCCGGAGGTCCGGTCATGAAGAGGTTATGTCCTCCTGCCGCAGCAATAACCAGCGCGCGCTTGGCAAACTCCTGGCCTTTTACCTGAGAAAATGTTTCATCAATATTTTCATTTTCAGTAAGCCTTTCAATATGATGTGATGTTGGGATAATTAAACGTGAATTATCTAAATGATTTACAAGTTGCATCAGGTTTGAGACAGCAAATACTTTTATCCCAGAGATGACCCGCGCTTCCTCAATATTTTCCGCCGGGAGAAATATATTTTTAATATTATTTTGTTTCGCCATCATAACGATTGACAATATACCGCTGACCCTCCGCACCGTTCCATCCAAAGCAAGTTCCCCGATGAATATTGATTTTTCTTTCGGTAAATTTATATCAACACCCCGTGTTGCCATATAAATCCCTAGTGCTATCGGCAAGTCAAAAGATGAACCTTCTTTTTTTAGATCCGCAGGCGCTAAATTTACAGTTACCCTGGTCCTTGGGAAAGGCAAACCGCTGTTGATAATCGCCGAGCGCACCCTGATCTTCGCCTCTTGCACCGCTGTATCCGGTAGACCGACCACAATCAAGTTAGGCAGGCCAGAGGCTACGTCAGCTTCCACCTCAATTATTTGGCTTTCAATACCGACCAACGCGGCGGAGTATAGTTTTGAAGGCATACTATTTACAATAAAAATAAGGCATCGCAAGACGCCCATTGCTTATCTATTTATTTCCTATATGTTAGCACCAACCCACCTGACAGTCAAACTGCCCACGTTTTAGTTAATATTATAAAAAAGAATTAAACGCTATATCGGCAAATTATTCCGGTTATATTGTTCTATAATATTATAAATTATTTCTCTGTTGTCTGACTCGTGCAGACGGTTCAGTTTCTGCATTCCGCACTTTTTACAGACATGCACAATCTTCTCCTCTTTGTTTTTGATAATCAAATTGATCGGCTTCATCACACCATTGCAGACTGAAGATCGGTCACCGGGAGATTCATCTACGTGCAAGGAATACAAACAAAAAGGACAATGATTGGTATACCCGTCACCTTCGACTTTCTTTTTACAGTTAATGCAAATAAAGTTTTCTTTCTTTTTAGTGAATTTTTTCATCATGATATTCAGATGAATTAAATAATTTTAAAATTATGATTATGGAACCGGTGACAATCAGACAATCAGCCAGATTAAAGACAGGCAGAAATCGTAAATTTACAAAATCAATAATCGCACTATGGTTAATCCGATCGAGCAGATTAGAGAATGCTCCAATTAAAATTAAAGATAATCCTGAAATCAAATATAAATTTATTTTCCGATATGCCAAATTTAAAAATGAAGCGACAATCCCGATGATAAATACCGTTATTATATAGATTAAGATTTTTGGTAGTGGTACGCTAAAAATTATTCCCTCATTCAAATACAATTCTAACCGGAATATACGAAAAAAAGTTATCGACGAGATATCGGATAATGAATTAAGAGCCCACCATTTCAATATCCGATCTATAACAAACAAAAAAAAGAATCCAATATTAATAAGCATCAGTTGTTTGGACTCTTCTTTCATTTAGTTTTTATTGAGCAGATTTATGACACTCCATGCAAAGCGTTGCCGCTGGGAATGCTTCCAAACGCGCCGGATCTATTTCTTTCCCACACTTAGCACAACTGCCATATGTACCATTCTTAATTTTTTCCAATGCTAAATCAGTTCTTTCCAAAGTCTTTTCCAAACTTCTTTCCACTGAAAGGTTATCCTGAAAATCGGCAACCTCAGTTGCATTTTCTTCATCTTTGTCTCCATAGCTTGGGAAACGGGTGTTAAAATCATCTTCCTTGTTTACATTCTTGTCCGCAAAACTACCTAACTCACCGCGTAATTTAGCCTGTTGCTTGAGAAGCTCTCCTTCTATCTTCTTTAAAAACTCTTTATCCATTGTTTTTTCTTTATTACTTATAGATACATTATACAAAATATTGAGAAAAGAAAAAGGGCGCAACTAGCGCCATTACAAAGTTATTTAAGCACTGTCACGCCCAAGGCCCTTGCCCAACTCACTTTCGTCGTGAGACGATCGCTCGATTGGTGTCGCAAAGACTTTAAGCATTTTCTTTCCTATGAGGGTTTTAGGGAGAAAATGACGATTCTCTACCATTTTTGTGGTTAACCATATTTTTATATATGTTAACCGCTTTTATTTTTGTTTTGTTCCCTCTTCAAAATAGTAAAGAACTTTGTCCCTACAAGCGTCTTATAGGGAGATATTCCTTGCTATTCCGTGTGGTAGATTAGATTTTCAATATACGCTTGTATAACGTGAAATTACTTCACAAAGGTAGTATATCATATTTTTTACCTCATGTCAACAGATTTTAGTGAAAAATTGACATAATAGGCTAATTTTAGCCAATTTATATGCATTTTTCAGTTGAATACATAATGACGGGTAAAACATTTGCTAATATATCAATGTTTTCAGCTTTTTTTGCATTATCCATCAATAGATATTCATATGGTTTTGTTGCTAAACAGCGGGAATATAAGCCTTTTTCATATCTTTGAGTGATATCATTAGCGGATAAAAGGGCTAAACGAGTGATTTGGTCTGATGATGATACAATCACGTAATCTGCGACTTTGACGTACGAAATAGCAGATTCTGAGCCATCAGATAGCGTATATATTGTTTCTCCTTTGTATTCGAGGGTTGTTGGTTTAATATTTTCCGGTTTTGGCACTAATTCGTAAACAACTGTGCCATCCGGCAAGGTTAAAGGTACTTTTTCCGGGAATTTTTTAGCCCAAACCTGCGCAACAAGCTTGCTGAAGCTCTCCCATTGCTCCGATTTTGGATCATTTAATCGTAGAACAACCCCCGGCGATAGTCCTTCTTTCGGGTAAAAAAAGAGTGCCTGTTGGTATGTTGGCACTGGAAAATCATCAATATTGCTCCCGGTAAAGAAATCAAACGTTAATGGTCCGACAATATAGGCCAAAGTGCTGTCTTTTGGCACAAATTTTAGTAATTCAGAATAGGACTGTTCTTTATGCTTTATTTTGTAGGAAGCTGTGATCTTTTCATAGTAATTGATAATCTGATCCCGGCTGTCCAGATGAAAAAAACTGAAACCGATAAAATATCCGATCAAGATAAGTAAAGTTATGAAACCAAAGGCAATTTTCAGTCCAATTCCCTTGCTTAACTGATTTTTAATGATATTTCTGACTTCAACAATTGTCTGATCTAATTTTCCTTCCTGATTAACAACCTTATAATCATAAATTTTTTCATATTTCAACCATTGTTTCGTATATTTCATCCGCTCTTCAACATATGAAGCATCCACCTTGCTTCTTTTTTTGATGCGATTCTCCAAAGTTTTTAAATCCGGCGGAGCAATATAAATTGACTTCACATCCGGCAGTTTTTTCTTAACAATCTGGACACCTTTATATTCTATTTTCCAGATTCCGATCTTACCAGAATTTCTAACGCGTTCAATTTCATCATTGGTCGTCCCGTAATAATTACCGTTATATGCCTCGGCATATTCTATAAAATTGCCTTTTTTGATTTTGGATTTAAAATCATTTTTACTCACAAAATAATATGGGTTGCCTTTTGATTCACCTTTTCTTTTTTCTCTGGTAGTTGTAGTAATAACCCGCTCTATATCAAAATGACTCCGGAGACCTTCAATCACCGAATCTTCTCCCGCTCCGGACGGACCGGAGATAATAAACAGTTTTTCCTTTTTCCTCATGTTTCCCCCTTAAAGATAACTTTATTATACTCTACCACAAATTGGACCGAGAATAAATCCCGTTAGATTGAGTTTTGCTCGACCACGGGATAAACTAAAACCGCCCCCTTTTCACAGGGGACGGTTGAATTCTTCGATTACTTAGTAACGGTCTCTTCGTTGGGGTCTTTGTGGTCGCTCTCCTCCTCTGCCACCACCTCTGCTAAAACCTCCGCGATCATCACCCCGGTCCTCATAACCGGCCGGTTTCGGCAGTAATACTTTCATAGAAAGTTCTACACGACCGCGTTCCTTATCAACGCCCATCACTTTTACTTTAGCGATATCACCGACATTTATTTTGTCAGTTACATTGTTCACATGTTCATGGGCAATTTGCGAAACATGAACCATTCCGTCTTTACCATGAGCCAGTTCCACTAAAGCGCCTATTTCTTTACCGCTGTTGCGGTCTGTAACAATCTTCAATACCTTACCTTCATACACCTGACCAACTTCCGGATCGCTGGTGATACCTTTGATCCATTCCAATGCTTCTTCAAGTTTGGAATCTTTGTCAGCTGTAACCATTACTAATCCGTCATCTTCAATATCAATCTGAACACCGGTTGTATCAATAATCTCATTGATTACTTTTCCGCCCGGGCCGATCAGTTCGCGGATTTTATCCGGATCAATTCTCATCGGAACGATGCGCGGTGCGTACTTTGATAGTTCTGTGCGAACGCTTGGGATTGTCTGCTCCATTACATCCAGAATTTTTCCACGTGCAATTTTAGCTTTTTCCAGCGCCCCTTTTACTACTTCTAAAGTCAGTCCGTTATTCTTAATATCAACCTGCATGGCTGTAATCCCTTTACGGGTTCCGGCCACTTTAAAGTCCATCAAACCGATGTGGTCTTCCAGCCCTTGTATATCAGTCAGCAGTTTATAATTGGACATATCTTCGTTAGCCATCAGACCGATTGAGATACCGGCTGCCGGGCTTGAGATCGGTACACCGGCATCCATTAATGCCAGAGACGATCCGCAGATTGAAGCCTGGGATGTTGATCCATTGGATGACAATACTTCTGATACCACGCGGATGGTATAAGGAAAAGATTCCTTATCAGGCAATAGAGGCAAGATTGCTTTTTCAGCTAATGCCCCGTGTCCGATTTCTCTTCTGCCGGCGGACATCATTCTTTTTACTTCTCCCACGGAGAATCCCGGGAAGTTGTAATGATGCATATAATGTTTCTTACCGGATACTTCCATTCCGTCCAATAACTGCTCATCTCCCGGTGATCCTAACGTAACTACTGATAGTACTTGAGTTTCACCACGATTAAACAGACCTGTTCCATGCGTACGAGGCAGAATTCCCACTTCCGCAGAAAGCGGTCGGATCTCATCCACGCCTCTGCCGTCCGGCCTAATACCTTCTTCCAATATTTTCTTGCATGCAACTTCATCAATCAGTTTCTCCACCATACTTAATCCTTTGACTCTGCCTTCTTTGGTTACTTCATTATCCGCTTTCAGAATTTCTTCCAGTTCATCCTTTATAGTTTGCATTGCAACTTTCTGTTCATCTTTCAGTTTAGAAGCAAAAACCTTATTGCCATTTTCAGCGGCATATTTCTTAACTATTTCTTCAACGTGTGCCAGCTCTTTCTTTTCTTCCTCAGTCGATTCGCCGAATTCCAGTAATAATTTTTCTTTTCCGATCTTGGACTGCACATCTTTAATAAAGGCGATAACTTCTTGGATATGCTTATACCCAAAATTAATTCCTTCTTCAACCGATTTTTCGTCTATTTCTTTCCCGCCGAATTCCATCATGGCTACCCGGTCTTCAATTCCGACCAGCATCAGGTTAAAATCGCTCTTTTCCAATGATTCATAGATTGGATTTAAGACCCACTCGCCATCCACCTGACCGACTTTAACACCAGCAATCGGCCCGTTCCAAGGAATGGGAGAAATGCTCAGTGCGCAGGAAGCGGCAATTAATGATACAAAATCCGGGTCATTCTCCTGATCAACAGAAAGCACGGTCAGTACCACTTGTACTTCGTGTTTCATATTCTCATCAAAGAACGGACGGATCGAACGGTCAATCAGACGGGCGGTTAATACCGCTTCATCAGTCGGCCGGCCTTCACGCTTAATAAACCGGGATCCTTTGATTTTGCCGGCGGCGTAAAGTTTTTCTTCGTAATCAACGGTCAGAGGAAAAAATCCCTGATCCTCTTTCACGCTTGGGTTGATTACAGCAGTAGCTAAAACGACAGTATCTCCATACTGGATCGTACAGCTACCATGTGCTTGTCCGGCAAGTCTGCCGGTTTCCAGGGAGAGTTTTCTCCCTGCTATCTCTGTCTCGAACGTTTTCACGCCAGAAGAGCTTGTGTTTGGACTCATAATGATTCCTTTGCTTACCCCTTTGTCGGGGCGCCTCTTCTGACTATCAGGCTTTAGACTGCAAAGGATCCTATCCCTTATAGCCTAACGGTCTGACGTCCAGAAAAAGCAATAATTAATTAGTCTTCAAAAAAGAATTCTGTTTTTATTTTTGTTAAAAAAGTTTCGGTTCCTTGGAAGTGAAACAGCTTACCACCTTTTTTTACTAAAATCAAATTCATCTGTGAACCGTCTTTATTGCTGGTGGCAGCAATTTCTGTTCCTTTAATTCCGTCAATATTAACATCTTTTTCTGATACAACAGATATCCCGCCCAGTACAGCGCTTTCCATTTCTTCATCCAGAATACTCAATTTATCGCTGTTAAAATATATTGTATATATTGATGCTGAATCTTCCTCTTTGACCGCTTCATTCTCTGAGAGATTATAGGAAAAGTTATAATCCGAATTTTCAAATACACTGGAATTACTGTTAATATTTTCAACTGACTTTGGAGTATTTATATTTTCCTGATTTGCATTTTGAGCTTGTGCCTGATTAACAGACTGATTAACCGTCTCTTCAGTATTATCAGTCACTTCATCATTTTTATTCAAGAACCAAATTCCAACCAGCACGGTTACCACAATTAGAAATGTGATAAATGGAATTCCTGATTTTAGCGCTTGCTTTTTTGGCATATTTATCTCGCGATTGGATTCCTTGGTATTTGTCTAGGTATCGCCCTGGGGATTGTTCGGCGGACCGGTCTCGCACTGATTATTCTGGATGCAGAACTGATGGGTGCAGACTGTGCCGGACGTGTTGGCATACTAATATTCCTTCTCGGTAATGCCGAATGCTTTCCTTTAACGATCAGAAATTTTGCTTTCTGCTCATTCAAGTCGATAAAGCTATCAGCTTCATCTATCAATTTTGCGGATGCTGATTTGCCGAAAGCTGCCACCTCAGTACGACAACCCAGCGCTTTGGCGTGTTTCAATAATTCAGTAAAATCACCATCGCCTGATGCCAGCACAATTACATCTAATTTAGAGGCCATACGCATGATATCCATAGCAATGCCGACATCCCAGTCACCTTTTTTGGCACCACCAATAAAAACCTGCAGATCCTTGGCCTTTACTTCGTAACCCTGATTATTCAGCGCTTCAAAAAAAGGCTCTTCCTCATTATTCTGTGAGCGAACTACATAGGCAACCGCCCGGATCAGTTTTCTTTCCGATACTGCCTCTTCCAAAATTTTTCCATAATTTACATTGGCATTAAAAAGGTGCTTTGCCGTATGGTACATATTGGAAACATCTACAAAAACCCCCACTCTTTGTTCTTTGTGTCTTATTGACATAGTTTTATCAAAAGCCGGCTTAAAAAAGCCGGCGTAATTTATTTCTTAAGTTTTAGCTTTTTAATCAATCCCTGATAACTTTCCAAATTGTCTTTTTCCAGATAACGCAGTAATCTGCGCCTTTGCCCCACTTTTTTCAGGAGCCCTCTTCTGGATGAATGATCCTTTTTGTGGATCTTCAGATGATCGGTGAGTTCATCGATCTCCTCTGTGAGGATGGCTACCTGGACCTCTGATGATCCGGTGTCGCCCTCGTGTGTTTTGTACTTATTGATTAGATCTTGTTTCTTTTCTTTCGAAAGACCCATAAAATCTCCTATATATTCGCGGATTCCCGAGTAGCGCTCCCCACCTATCGCTTCTACCGGAGAACCGCAGATTACTGATTAGACATTGCAAAAATAACAGATAGCGCCTTTTTTGTCAATTTTTAGGAAATTCCAAATATAAAATTCTAAATCTCCAAATAAATCACAATATTCCAAATATTATTATATATTTTCAATAATCTAACCTAATTTAGTTTGGAATATTGAAATTTCAAATTTGAAATTTATTTAGAATTTTGTGTTTAGTATTTGATATTTGAATAAAAAACCTATGTGTCGTACAATATACTTATGAACAATGCTCTGCAAAAGTATAAACAAAATTTTCTGGAATATCTTGAGATTGAGAAAAACCGAAGTCAGGCAACAATCCGTAACTATGATTTCTACCTTCAGCGTTTCATAACCTGGGGCAACCTCAGCAGTCCCGGAGAAATTACCGCCGAAAAAGTAAAAGGTTTCAGATTGTATCTGAACCGCGTTACAAACCAGAAAAATCAGTCATTAAAAAAAAGTACACAAAATTATCATATCATCGCCCTGCGCTCCTTTTTAAAATATCTGGCGAAGCAGGACATAAAAACACTGGTAGCGGAAAAGATTGAGCTGGCTAAAATCAGTGAACGGGAAGTTGAATTTTTGGAAGGCGACGATTTAAGGCGGATCTTGGAATCCCCCATGCAAATGGAAGAGCCGGCTATTATTAAAAAAAGAGACAAAGCCATATTAGAACTATTTTTTTCCACCGGCCTGCGTGTTTCTGAATTGGCAAATTTACGCAAAGACCAAATTAATTTGAAAAAGGATGAGTTTACCATCAGGGGAAAGGGAGAAAAATTGAGAATTGTTTTTTTATCTGACGCCTCTAAGTACTGGATTAATCAGTATCTCAGCGCACGCAAGGATGTTTCCATGAATTTATTCGTCCGTCATGACCGCGCCTCAAATAAAACAGAAAGTACGGATGCTATCACTCCCCGATCCATTCAGAGACTGATCAAAAAATATGCCAAAGCTGCCGGTATTACCAAAAATGTTACACCACATACCCTGCGGCACAGTTTCGCCACTGATCTTTTAATGAATGGCGCGGATATCCGTAGCGTTCAGGCGATGCTCGGTCATGCTTCCATAACCACCACACAAATTTACACACACATTACCAATCAGCAGTTACGGGACGTACACAAAGCGTTCCACGATACCAAAAGAAAAAAGTAATAAAAAAAGGGTTGTATTGGAATACAAACCCCGAGTCACGACTTCGCGTCGCTGAAAAGGTACATATCGATTTCGGGCTCGCCATCCTGGCCACTGAGTGGAACGCACAGAAGTATTCCACTTTCCACCGCTGAAGCGATGGCTGCCGGAGTCAACCCTCCATCCCGCAGTTCGCGGTGGGTCTGCCCATGCAGATAGACGCCCATGGGCTGATCCTCTAGGGGAATGCCTGGTAGAACATTGCCGATACCGCTCATGATTCTCACCCCCTCTCTTGTGAGTATAAAACACTTAAGCGGTCAGTTACCATAAATTAAATATGAAAAAGTGTCAATTGGCAAGCTACGATTGACTTATTATCCGAATATTGCTAGATTGAATTGCAATTATATAGTATATTCACATTTCAATACGCCCCGGTAGTTCAATGGATAGAATAGAAGCCTTCTAAGCTTTAGGTCTAGGTTCGATTCCTAGCCGGGGCACCATACGAGTCAGTATGACTTGCAGAGACAATAAGTAATATGTGTAGGTTCTGCGCCAAAGGCGCACCCGCCTCCGGCGGGGATTCCTAGCCGGGGCACCACGGGTCATCAAATATTTCAGGCTCCGTATCCGTAAAAGTATTACGTTTACTCCGCCTTCCACATTTGTGCCCCTCTCCCCACTCCGCCTATTGGCGGATCGGGGGTCCCAATATATAAGCTATACCCGAGCAAATCAGGAGCGCACAAGATAAATAATATTAAATCAACGAGCGCATCAGGAACGGAGTCTCGCCTAGCGAGACGAGTACGGATGCGCGAGTAAAGGGGGACGCGAACGGAGATCGGAATTTGTTCGGAACGTAAGTTCCGGACAAATGTAGGTCGCAGTTCGCGATCACCCGTGGTGGCCATAGTTTAACGGTAGAACAGCGGGTTGTGGTCCCGCTAGCGAGGGTTCAACTCCCTCTGGCCACCCCAAAAGAATATCTCCTAGTGATAGGAGGTATTTTTAATTTCAAAAAACATTAAAACAGAAAGGAGTTGAACGGGCAGAAGCGAGACAATCCTGAGACGAAGGCGAAGGAGCAGTCGAGCGTCGACGAATGCGACCATCGGAGCATTTGTCGCCCGCCCGCCATGACTGGCAAGTCGGGCAGACTGCCCAGGACGAGCGGATCCACAGCAGTGGGGATGCGAGAAGCTCCCCGCCTTGCCTTTCGACAAGCTCAAGGCGAGTCGAGGCGGGCCTCTGGCCACCCCACCAAAGAATCATTCCCCAAAGGAATGTTTACCTCGCTCCTGGCGGGGTTTTTTGATATACTTAGTTTATAATTATTTACATAAAAGTATGAGTAATAAAAAGACCTTACTGATTATATTGGTCGTTGTTTTCATTGTTGTCATTGTTGGGGGAATTTATTGGTATTTCATCATACAAGATAATGATATTAATACTAATACTGAAGTAATAAACGGAAACACAAATACTAACACATTTACAAATGTAAATTCTGATAAAGAAGAATTATTAATTGGGTCACTTACAGCTCAATGTGATGCAGCTAATGGAATATGGGAAAATGGTAAATGTAGAGCTAAGGAATGCTTTGATCTGGATGGGCATTTGGGAGAGAATAGTAAATACATTCCTAATCGTATGGATTATATTGGTGACAAAATTGCTTTTTCAGATAGATATATGATATATGGATCACCACAAATAAGTGATGGATGTGACGAAGGAATACTTCAAGAAGCAGTATGTCCTGAAGAAATAAATTCTGAAGAAGATTTTGTAAATAGCTATGTAGAATACAGATGCGAAGAAGGTTGTTTTGGTAAAGCAGGATCTTGTAATAAAAGTGATTACAATGTAAATGGGGTAAAAATTAAAAACATAAGATTAGGTTATAATGATAACTCATTTTTAGTTCCTCTTAGTGTAGACATTGGAGCTAATGGGATAGTTATATATGAATGGGAAGAGTCTGCTCCTGGTGCCAGTGTTATTTCAGAAAGTACATATACAAATATATACGATAGTATAATTCGCATAAATGATTTGTTTTTTGAAATGGATGATATAGATGACTTAGGAATAGCTAGTGGCTATTATTCCCCTGATAACCAGGAAACTGAATTATACTGGCTTCACTATCAATATTATTCTAAAGACGAAGAAGAAATATCTGAAAATCTAAAAACGAAAGGATTTATTTGTAATATTAATTGTCCACAAAATTTCATTGATTTAGTTAATCAGGTCAAAGATTTTACTCCTTATAATGCACCACCTAATAAACATTATGTACCCCAATTTATATATTTGGATGAATGCGAAGAATCTGGTAACAGTTTATCTTGTTGGTATAAATATATGGCAACAAATAGGCCCGATTCAATTCTTGGTGATTATGATTTAGAAAATATTTTCTTTACTGATATAGACTATAAACTTGATTCAGATAATGACTCTATACCTAATTTTAATGAAAAGTATTTAGGAACAGATATACAAAGTAATGATACAGATTCAGATGGATATGATGATTTAGAAGAAATTGAAGGTGGGTATAATCCAGCTGGTGATGGGAGAATAGAATACAAAATAAATGAGATAAGTAATATCCTTGAATCTAAATGTGAAGAAAATGGTGGTAACATTCAACAAATTGATGATAATTATAACCCAAATTGTTGGGGTATTGAATCAGAAAATGATTGTTTATTGTCATCATCTTGTCAATGGACCAATTACGATTATTGTAAACCAGAAATGATTTATTGCTTATGCGAGAGTGGCCAAAAAATATATCCAGATATGTTTCACTCATTTAATGGAACATGTAATTAATTATTAATCTACTAAAAACACCTCCATCAAATTAGTGAACCCCGTTAGAAATCCTATTTCTAACGGGGTAGAATAAGCACCCATCAGTACTCCATAAAATAATACACTAATAATTACAAATATGACTGACGAAACAATTTCTGAAAAATTAAATAACAGTGCCTCAAGATTTGGTAGAAAAATAAAACAAAGACCACTTCATTATTTATGGTTATTCTTTAGTATTACATTTTGGGGATTATTTTTACCATTATTTTTTGAATCAATATTATATTTCATTCTCGCATTCATCGTTATGTCATTTCTCAACCATATGTTTCGCCGAGAAAATGGTAAAATTACAAAATTTAGTATCAAAAATATAATGGCGGATTTTATATTTTCACTGCTAATGATATTACTATCACTTCCAATTTTATTAATAGTCGTTGTAAATGCTTTCGAGGCAATATATGATGGTTCGGCATCCTCATTCTTTGCTCCACTTGAAAAAATGTATGATTATTTACCAGATGTTTTACCATATTACTAAAATCTAAACTATATTTTGAGTACCAGGACAATCAAAAGTTCTAAATTGTACCGTGACTATTCCCCAAAGAATCATTCCCCAAAGGAATGTTTACCTCGCCCCTGGCGGGGTTTTTTGATATACTTATATTACAAAAAATATATGGCAGACAATTCTAAAAATCTTATAAAAGTTTATTCCAAATTGGGCATCAAATATCTTGATGATATTGAAAATTACTGCCCTAAAGAAATTTTTGATTTCATGGATATGCTACCAAAAAATAGCCGAGTGTTAGAAATAGGATGTGCCGGCGGTAGAGATGCTAAAATATTCATTAATCACGGATATACCTATACTGGTATCGACCTAGTTCAAAAATTTATTATAGAGGCCAGAAGAAGAGTGCCAAAAGGACATTTTAAGAAAATGAGTATTCTGGAATTAAAATTCCCAGATAGATATTTTGACGCAATATGGGCTAATGCGGTTTTATTGCATTTAGATAAAAAGGATGTACCAAAATCCATTAATAATATGTACAGAGTTTTAAAACCTAAAGGCAAGATTCATATAAGAGTAAAAAAAGGTAGTGAAACAGCAAATATTAAAGAAAAATTATCGGCTGGTCAAAGCAGATTATTCACATTTTTTCATAAAAAAGAGTTAGAGCGATATGTTAAAGCGGGTGGATTTAAGATAATACTTTCCAAAATATTACCTGATGATTTAGGCAGAGACATAAAATGGATTTCAGTTTGGGGAGAAAAAATATAACTACAATCTCATTCCTAAATACAACCCATTCAATAGTCAAATGGGTGGTTTTTTGATATACTGAATATATTAATAATTAAATACAATAATATGAGAAACTTTTTAGAAACACCAGTTGAACCTGATTATGGTTTTAAAGATTTAGGATGGATGGAAATTAAGCCTGGAACTAAAATGGAACATGTAATGGACCAAAGAACACGAGAATTAGGTGGAGAAAAAAAAGGATGGGAACATGAAAACTGGAAAGCTGAACCAAAAACATACAAGATGGACTCTGGTGTTATTGCATATGTTGATGAGGAAGGAAGATTATTCGTTGCCCCTGCAACCGAAGAACGTCGCGAAGCAATTAAAAAATCTGGATATACTGAAAACCAAGAGCTACATGTCCCATTAATTCATGGTGAAATAATTGCGGATGAAGATGAACGAGGTAACTGGGATAATATGTTTAAGGATGAAGAGGAAAATAAATAAATTCTCTCATCAAATTAGTGAAACCCAATAGAAAACCACCCCTTCAATCGCCGAACGGGTGGTTTTTTGATATACTTATATCAATGCAGGAAAATGAATTATCCTTTGGACAAATAATACTCATATCTCTAACTTTTTTAGTTGGTGGTCTTTTATTTCTTGTGCCACCTAGTTTTATACCAAGATATTTATCTGAGATAGTGGGACCAATAATAGCCTGGAGTTCTGTAGACTACACAATTCGTAAATTGCATAAGAAGGAAATCGCTATGAGGATTGTCGATCCAAATAGTGAAAAAAATGACAAAGAAATTGCTAGATGGAGAATCGCTAATAATATTGTTTTTTTCCTATATGGATTACTCTGGATTGTTTATCATTTTTTTAATCTATAAATATCTTATGAAAAAACCCATTCTAATTTTACTTATAGTAGTTTTAGTTATTATCATCGCTGGTATAACTTGGTTTATTATTTCAAAAGGCAATAATACTAATACAAATACAGTAGCAAATATTAATTTAAACTCACCTTTAATAAATAATTCCGTATTATTAAATACCAATATCCCATTAAATACAAACGAAAAAAATATTAATTTGATCTCGGAGTCGACGCATGTTTTTTCGCCAGACAATCCACCGCCACCCCGCCTCACTCAATGGGGCAACTATAAATACATAAAAGATGGCCTCAAAGCCGGGTATATACCTTCTTCTGCTGACGAAGGTTTAGACTATTGTGCCAAACAAGCAGAACAACAAAATTATTGTCGAGAAATAGTAGCTATGGGTTTTCGTGACGTATTACTCTGTGAGAAATCATCCAGCACACCCGACTATTGGGAGGAAGAACAAACAGAAAATACATACTATAAAAATGTTGGTAACTGTATTTATCGATTTATTGTCTGGTATGGTCCTTATGATTGTAAAATACATGAAGATAGTAGGATACAAGATCAATGCAATTTTAAATTAGCTTCTGGGGCTAATATTCCCGATAAGGATAAATACTGCTCCCTTATTATTGACCGGGATCTGCGCAAAGAATGTAAAAATAGTATAAATCAATTTTTCGATAGTGAAAATTTTATAGAAAATATAAAATTAATTTCGAAATCTCAATGTTATCTATTTTATCATCCTGACAAAATCGATAGTTATACGCCAGGTTCAATTTTCCGGTCACAGATAAAGAAATTAATAAATAATGTAAGTGATACTGACTGTAAGACACTTGGATATTCAGAAGAAGAAGCTCTAAAAACATTAAATACAGACGAAGACGGTGACGGATTTAATTTAGCCTGGGAATTACTCATTGGTCTTGACGACTCAAACGCTGATATGGATCGAGATGGTTATAATGATTATCAGGAGGTTAATAATGATTTTGACCCCTATGGTTATGGAGTCTTCCCGGATATTAAAGTCAGTGATAAAAATGAATTGCAGTATTAATCAAACCATAAACAAAAATCATTCCAAAAGGAATGATTTTTTGAATAATAACAATATAAATAAATTATTTGCCCCGCTGGCGATTATTTAGTTTGCGTCTTTGATCATAAAGTCCCTGTCTTTCATCAGGAGTAGGCCTTGCTTCCTCAGCGGTTAATAGATTGTGGCTAACCATATAATCCCTCAAATGATTTGATTCTATATCAGAAATAGTTCCATTTTCTTGTTTTTCAATCAATAGAATTGTCGCGTTATAATAGCGCATAAAAATATCATCTTTCAGGTAGTCAGGAGTTCCTGAAAGAAACTTTTCAAATCTCTCTCTAAAAGTTAAAGGTGTTTCCATATCGCCATATGGTGATCCTGGTACTCCCATTTTATTATCATTCGTCATGTTATTTTAGTTAAGAATAATATAATAAACTTATTAGTACAATTTTATACTGCAGTCCGATGATCGCGGATATGTTTTATGTAAATTTCAATTGTTGTAACCAGCAGGATCATGATTACCGGGCCGTAAACAAATCCTAGGATGCCAAAATACTGAAGTCCACCGATTACACCAAGGATTGTGAGCGCAGGATGCAGTTCCGCTTCTTTGGCAACCAGCTTCGGGCGCATGAAGTTATCGATATTATTGATAATGAGTACATTTACCAGAATCAAAAGTATTCCCTGCCAGATATTACCGGTAAACAACATAATAATTCCGATCGGCATCATAACAAAACCGGTCCCCACCATCGGTATCACTCCCAGGAAGATCATCAGAATCGTTAAAAACAGAATATAATCCACGCCGACGATGGCGAGAAAGATCGCGGAAATAATCGCCTGCACGATGGCAATTAGAAATGTGCCCCGCACCATTGATTTCGACATGGCAATTATACGGGTAATATAGATGGAGTCTATTCTGTCATCAAGCGGGCTGATTTCTTTTAAAAATTTAGTAAGCTTATCCTGAATAGGGAAAAGTGAATACAACACAATCAGGAATACGATCACAAAGGTTAATAACTGAAATGCGCCGGAGCTAATATCCGGCAGTCTCTCTAGGAAAAATGTGCCGATTGCTTTCGCTCCCTGTTGGATCCATTCCTCTACACCAACCTCGGTCAGCCGATAATCAATACCGCGAACTGAACTCAATATATCATTACTACTATTTACTATTGAAGTAATATTCACTTTAGTTCCACCGCCGATATCCTCATTAAACTGAATAACCTGTTTGACGGTAAGCCCGGCAACAAATACCAATGGAATAAGTACTACAAAAAACACAATTATTACCATTATTAATGATGCCAGCTTTTTCCTGCCCTTAAATATTTTATTAAAAAATTCATACGGCCGTTTGGTAAACAAAGCGGTCAGGAAAGCCAGCACAATAACCGCAATAAACGGTTTCAGCACCAAATAGGAAAGAACAAGCACTACTGCCGCCAGTATGTAGAAGAATGTTTGCCGTTGTGATGATTTGATCGCCATGACGTAATTATACAATACAATTAC
This sequence comes from Patescibacteria group bacterium, assembly GCA_041664365.1. Classification (NCBI taxonomy): domain Bacteria; species Patescibacteria group bacterium. Next base: position 17,162 of record JBAYKW010000003.1, on the reverse strand, counting down.
CCGCATTCACAACTACTATTACATTGCGGTGCTATCCAGCGTCCTCCGGATGGCAGAAGGATGTTTTTTTGATATACTGGCTATATGAAACTCAAACAAATCTTACTATTTGTTATCTCATTTTTTCTACTATGGACTGGCGCCTGGATCCTACATAATTTATTGACTGAAACTATTTGGCAGGCTTTAGAAGATTCAGAAAACCACAATATGCTTTACTGGGCAGTTATGAAGACATGCATATGGATTATTTTCCCGTTTTTTTATGCAAAGCAAATCTTCAAACTACACGTAATTAAAAAGTTTTTTGGCATTCAAAACTTAAAAAAAGGAATTATTTTTGGTGTAATCGCAAGCATTATATGGATAATCAGTTCATATTTTGTAGAAAGTATGAAGGCCAGTCAAGTCATATTCAGTTTTGCAACATCATTTACATTCTTCTGGGTAATAACCGGCACACCGATTGCAGAGGAATTCACGTTTCGAGGAGTCATCCAACCAGCACTGCAAAAATCTGGGATAAGCTTTTGGTATGTTAACATAATCACCTCCATAGTTTTTCTGCTGATGCACTGTCTCGGTTGGGCATTCCAAGGAGTGTTACAAAACAATTTATTTTCAATCTCCGCCATCAGTATTCTGCTGGTCAGTTTAATCGCCGGGTGGTTGCGACATAAATCCGATTCCCTATACAGCAGTATAATATTCCATTCTGTTAATAACTTTTTTGCTTCAATAATTTCATGACAAAGATTAATAAAAAAATTCTGGTAAATGACAAGATGCAGAATACACACTACTTTCTTTCTGAACCTACGGGCAGGAATTTTGATCCGGAATTTAAGCCGGAACTGACACCAAAACAGATGCTGGAACTGGGCATACGACAGCAGAAAAATTTAAATTGCACTGATAAATAGTCGCAAGGGCGATTTTTTGGTATACTTTAAATATGAATTTAAAGACACTAGCAAAACGAGATTGGCTGTCGCGCTGGGCTGGATCCTATACGTTTATATCCAGTTCTTATTGGAGTAGACAGTATTACATATCGCTAAAAAATCAGTTGGGTATTAATTTTAATCATACATTATTTATTCATAAAAGAGGCACTGTTGCTTTTTATATTCCTTATGACGAATTTTCCAAGCTCGGCAAATATTTGGCGAAGAAAAGCGAGGCAAATATCAGTTATGTAAAAATTCATTGTAAAGACATAAAAAGAAATGCGGATAAGCTTACCAATATTATGGATAAACTGAATAATAGCGTTCCGAGTCTATCTGATTATAAACAATTTCTGAAATATTTTGACAAACATCTAGCTCTTCATGTTTACATTAAAAAGACTGTTGACTTTTTGACTCCCAAATCTTTAACAAAGCTTATGCCGTATTTTCGCGACGCCAGACTATATACGGAGAATATTTATTCCGATAGTGAAAAGTTCTTTCGAAGTATAGCAAATGCAATCGCAAAACAGACAAATTATAATGCTACGTATTTGACGTGTTTGACTCAGGATGATTTAGAATTATATATCAAATCAAAGATATTGCCCGAAAAAAATATTCTAAAAAACCGATACAATTTTTCTGTGATCTATTCCGAAAATAAACAGACAAAAATAATTACGGGGCAAAAGGCAAAAAATATTGAAAAAAGTATATTCAAAACAATTAAGGGCAATAAGCAGAGAGAATTGAAAGGGATATGCGCTTATCAGGGTGAGGTAAAGGGTACGGCAAGAATTATTTTGGACCCTCATAATTTTAAATTGTGTAATAAAGGAGATATTTTAATTACCGGCATGACCAGGCCTGAGTTTTTACCTTTAGTAAAAAAGGTTGCGGCCATTGTTACAGATGTTGGCGGATTGTTAAGCCATGCTGCAATCACAGCCAGAGAATTTAAAATTCCAACCATAGTTGGTACGGGCACCGCAACAAAGACTTTTAAAGACGGCGAAAAAGTCATTGTTGATGCCAATTCAGGAATTATCAAATTGATTAATAATTGACCAAAAAATATGAAAGAAAGTTTTTTTGCCACACGTCATGCCAGACCGGCCAGAGACAAAAGTGATTCAGATCCTGTTTCGGAAACCTACCCCGATTTAACTCAGGAAGGCGTCATCCAGGCACAGGAGAAGGCTAGAGGAGAAATTATGGACTTAATCAATAACTCACCGGAGGGATCTGTGGTTTTTATTGGAGCAACTTCAGACCAACCAAGAACAAAACAAACCGCTGAGATTTATGGAGATGCATTAGCAGAGTACCAAGATGATACCGCTGATGATAATTTGGTGGTTTTAACTAAGAGCAGAATTGAGGAAATGTCCGGTCCGAATGGAGAAAGATCCATATCGGAAACAGTTAAATCCATTCAGAGGATCATTACAGAAAATCCCGATAAAAAAATTGTGATCGACTTCCCTCTTATGATTAAACAACTTGCCTATAAATATAATGACCGATGGACCGACGCTGATGGTAAGAAAACTGAATATTTTTCCGAAATTCTGAAAAAGCATGGCGGTGATCATGCCGCCGCCGGGAAAGATTGGATAGCAAACCAAGGAAAACTGGTTATGGAAGACGGTAGAGTAATTGAAGGCCCTAAACCGGAAAATGTTGCTAAAGAATATCTAGAAGGTATTCAAAGAGTAAAAGATTTTGTCATGAAATATGTTGAAGACCGACATGTCGTCATAGGAGAAGTTGGCCATCAATGGGATATTGACGCCCTAGTTACTTACCTTGGCAGTAACCGTGTCGATCAGGAATCCTTTGAAACAATCACCGGGGGAGATATAGCTGGTGAAGCAGAAATGACCAGTTTTGAAATCGGAAATGACATGGCAAAAGTCCATTATCGAGGAAAGGATTTTGAAATTCAGCTGTCAGAGGAATAATTTCTGATTAAAAGCCACTCTAATACTATATTAATGAGTGGTTTTTTGATATACTAAATGCATGAAATCAGGATTTCATCATTTCGTTACACACGCACAAAAATACGGTAACCAGCACCGGTCGCTTTACGCCCTCTCAATTATGATTTTGTTCTGGGCTATGTTTGATACTGTCGTAACCTACATCACACCGCTCGTTCTCACAGAACACGGTTTATCCAATACTATGATGGGAATTATTGTCGGTTCTTCCTCGGTTTTCGGTGCACTTTTTGACCTGATTATGACCAAAATCGCCCCGCGGGCGAATTTCCGGCGTTTATTCCTGGCAATGTTTGCCATCTGTCTTGTCTATCCACTTATTCTCTGGCAGGCCAAATCAATCTGGATGTTCCTTTTGGCAATGGCGCTCTGGGGAGTTTACTATGATCTGGTAAACTTTGGAAAATTCAACTTTGTCGGCCGTTTCCAAAGGGAAAGTGAACATTCTTCCAGTTTCGGGGTGGTAGAAGTATTTCAGTCAATTGGCGTATCGCTGGCACCGGTCTTTGTCGGAATTACCATTGTCTCCGTAGTTACTTGGCAATCATTTGTACTCAGTTGGGTTTTTCTCGGAATCGGCGTTATTTTCTATGTACTACTTACAGTCATCACCAGAAAACAGAATCCGATCATAAAATCTCAAGAGTCAAAACAGATACGACGTCCGCACATCAATTACAAATTACTGGGTAAGATCGGTAAAACTATGCTCCCGGTTCTGATGGCTACATTTTTACTCTATACTATAGAGGGATTTTATTGGACAGTCGGACCACTATTTGCCGAAGATGCCTTTCTTGGCGGGCCTTTAACCGGGTTATTCCTGACCGCATTTACATTACCACCGCTTTTCACCGGATGGTTTGTCGGTTCAATTACAAAACGCTTCCACAAAAAACGTACGGCATTTTTTTCACTTTTTGTCGGATCCAGTTTGATTGCGCTTTTTACTTTCATACCGACACCTCTCCTGACAATACCTCTGAATTTCATCGCCGGTATTTTTATTGCATTAACTTATCCGGCGCTAAGCAGTGCTTACGCAGACTACATTGGAGAAAGTCCGGATGTTGAAAAGGATATTATTGCACTCGAAGACATGGCTATGAATGCCGGCTACATCATCGGGCCGATGATCGCCGGTATGCTCGCGGACATGGTCGGTTTTGCGAGCGCCTTTACAGCCGTGGGTCTTTGCGGTGCAGTTGTGGCAATTTTTTTGCTCTGGAAAACACCAAAAAATATTACAATACCGGTGCGCTGATTATGTAGAACTTTAGCCAAATTTCCTCGCAATTATGTTGAGAGGTCGCCTTATGATATACTTACATTAATTGAAAAAACGATCCCAATTTAGAAAGGAGGTGAAAAATATGAAAAAAAGCTTTATGACAGCTTTGGTTATTGTTGTCTCTACTTTTGTTACTGCCGGCATTGTCTATGCCGCTACCACCCGCAATATTACCGCTACCTTGGGAGGAGTATCAGGTGACACATTTGACCTCGATGGCACTATGATGGTTGATTCGCTGAAAGTAGGAGCACAAGGAGTAGGTGGTGTAACTTTCTTCAACGGTACGATTATCAACAATACCACAAACAGCGGAGTAGATAATCCAGTGGCATTCGGTGATAACGTCAGAATTGACGGCCGGGTTTACCGCGGTGCTACCGCCGGAACAAGCGACACTATGCCGTTTATCGTGAATGATAATCTGCAAGTGGCCGGATCTTTAACCATCGATTCTCTGGCAAGTGATAATGTAATTACTACAGATAATATCGTCGATGGAACGATCACAGCTGATGACCTGTCCAGCACTACGCTGACGCAGGGAGTTCAGGGAGTGGAAGGCACGCTTACCTCGGCCGTAAATACCATCAAGACAGGTAGCGACTACGACACTCTGACCTCACTATCAATCACAACGGGCGATAGTAATCTATTCTGCAGCTGGAACGGTTATGGTGATACCATCAATGATTCTGAAATAATCAGAGTCCAAATGTTACTAGATGGTGTCCAGCAGGTTAAGACTTTTCGCTATACCAGAACTTCTATTGGTTTAACGAACGCCACTAATATGGCAACACAGGGAATCTTTGCAGTTGACGCGGGTGCGCATACAGTAGCATTGCAGTGGAATACTGAAACCAGCGCCAATATGTATTACAACACTCTAGATTGTATAGAACTATAAATTATTAAAACACCTCTCTTTCTTCGCATGCTTGCGATATTGGATTGGGAGGTGTTTTTGGATACCAAAACCCCGCTGATATAGCTCAACGGGGAATGGTTTAAAATTAATTTACCCTCTTCATTTATTCATCCAGATCACTATCGTCATTATTGTCATTCTGGTTATCATTTTCACCGTTGTTCTGACCTCCACCTTGATCGTCACTACCTTCCTCTTCATCCTCATCATCTGATGAATTTACATTGGAATCACTGCTGTCATCCGACCCTTCTTCTTCATTCTCATCATTACTTTGATTCACATTCCCGTTGGAGTTGCTGTTCTGATTTTGGTTTTGATTAGTATTGCTATTTTGATTCTGATTACGGTCCGCTGAATCATCATCGTCATTTACATCTTCTTCATCACTATTATCATCAGATGCTTCATCACTATCTTCATCCGCATCATCATTTATTTCATCTTCCCTCTCCTGTAAACGCTCCTGATGCCTTTCTTGCAGTTCTTCAAGTTTGTCACCGACTTCTGTTATAACTTCTTCAGCATGTTCGTTACCCTTTTCTTCCTGTTTTGCACGAACCTCATCTAATACTTCCTGTGCATGTTCAAGCGCCTGGTTAGTATCCTTATCAGATTCTTCAAACAATTCAGTTTTTTGTTCTGACTCAAGCTCCCCTCGTTCATGCTGGCGCTCTTCCGTAACTTGAAGCATAAATTTTGCCTTAGCTTGATCGCTGAAAGTAAAGTTCAGACGTGTCTGCTCTAGAGCTTTATCCAGGGAATAAAGCGTGTCGCCCGGTTTTGCTCCATCAGATGCGAGAACTGTTCCTGTGCCAGAAAGAATTATTATAAGCGCGATAATAAATGGTGCCATAGGATGTAATAATAAATAATTAAATATTCCCTTGCGTTTAATATATCGCTCAGCTGGAATATTTGTTACATCAGCCAACGCAGAAAGAAGTGCCTGCTTAGTACGCTCTTTAGCAATCGGATTCATTTCTGGAAATGATGCTTTCCTGATAAATTTCTCTATTTCACTATTTGATATTCTTTTTTTCATAATATTTTATATTCTTTGGAAAGCATTTCACGGATTTTGTTAAGCGCCCGGTGTTTTTCTACCCGGACAGTGATAGCTGACATGCCAGTGATTTTTGCAATTTCTGCCGGTTTCATGTCTTCTTTGTATGATAAATGTATTATACTTTGCTGCTGCTCCGACAATTTATGCAGAATTTTTTTCACTCGTGCATAATATGAATCAACATTTGCTTCCTCCGGCGCAACCTGTAATTCAGCATGAGAATCCGCCAACTCATCAATGGGTACGACTGTCTTACTGCGCCGATAATGATCAATCAGTCGATGACGCGCTATCTGGAAAAGCCAAGTGGTAAATTTTACGTCTTCCTGCTTCTTATATCGGTGTAGTGACCGGATCATTTCAAGAAATACCGTCTGCGTCAGGTCCTCGGCAGTTTCACGATGACTGACCCGAAGGATAATATACCGGTAAATACGCTCGCTAAAAAGCTCATATAACCGAGTTACACTCATTTCGTCGCCAGCCTGCGCTTCGTGCACAAGTCGCTGTATTTCTTCTGTGCTATTTTTATCTTTCATTTTAAGGTATATCGTACTGTAATTAATTTCGTTACATTTGATAGATGACTATGTTTGTATATATTAGCATATTGCCACCAAAGTCAAAAAAGAGTCAAATTACGATGTATTACGCTATGTCTTTGGCAATGGATGTGTTTTAAGTTTATGATAAGTGATAGAATAAAATGAGATAATAAATTAAATCAATATTATATGGAACAGGAAATATTACAAAAATTAAATGACCAGCAAATTCTTATTGACAAAATGTATAAGTCCATAGAAAAAATGCGTAAATATTTTCTCTGGACTTTCATTTTAAGCATTATATTTTTTGTTTTGCCTTTAATAGCTATGATATTTATACTGCCTTCATTTATTACTACCTATATGAGCAGCCTGGGAATTTAGTAAACTTTAATCCAATAAAAAACACCGGTGTATCCGCCAGCTGGCGGAGTCGGTGTTTTTGTGATAATAATTTTTATTCTTCTCGAAGCGCCTGAATCGGATCCAGCTTCTGTGCTTTGCGTGCGGGGATAACACCGGCAATCCAGCTTAATAATCCGAGACCCGCAACTACCATCAACACATCGCTGACAGCTATGTTTAATACTCCGTTTACAAACCCGATATCCGCAAGTTTTTCCTTAAAGACATTATTCACAAATGCCTGGGTTGCATAAGCAATCCCCGTCCCCACTAGCGCCCCAATAACTCCGATGATTATCGCTTCATAGGAAAATAAACTGCGAACTTTTCTGTTTGGCATACCTAGAGACTTTAAGAGTCCAATTTCTTTTGTCCGCTCAAATACTGACATTAGTTGAGTATTGATGATCCCAAATGCTGCGACAAAAAGTGCTACCCCACTGAAAGCGGAAAGTCCTAGTGTAATAGTCCCAAGTACAGAAGAAATCAATTCAGTTAAATCACTGATACTGGTAACGGAGTATTTCCCATTGATTGCCGTAATGTCATTCTTAACCTGCTCTTCAATATCAGTAGATTCAATTAAAACATTTGCCGAAAGAAATTCGTTGTATCCCGGAGTTTCTATTTTTTGATCCTGATAGATTGATGCCAGGGTGTCGATACTTAATGTGACAATCCCGCTACTTGCGACGCCCATCCTCGGTCCGAAACCCATACCTGATTCCAATACCGCAGAAATCGTAAATGCTTTCTCCAGCACAGTGGTACCCTTGCCAAAATAACCGACGACGACTTCCTTACCAATCATGTCTTCTTTTGATAATCCAAATGAATCAGCATAAGAATCCGATAAAACAATGTCCGTATCTTTCCAATCAACCGGATATATTCCGCTTAACACCTCTGTTTTATTGTATGATTGTTCCTGGACGGTATTGATCACATATTTTGTATCACTTTCAGACAGCCGGATGTATTCCAATTTTACATCATAAGCAGGCCAGGTACGTTTGACACCGGAAATCTGTAAAAAATCATCCAGCTGATCTTTGGTAATAAGCTGTACTTCTTTACCGCCGTCCGGTCCTTCCTGAATTGAATAGACTGTTTTAGCATCGGAATCGTACTCGGGGACATTCATATTTTCCTGATCACCTTCAGCGGTCAAAGACACACTCATAACCAGATTGGTCACATCTTCAAACTGTGTTTTAATCGTATTTTCGAGCGCATTACTAAGTCCGAGTGTGAGCACCAGTGTCAGCGCACCAACCGATAACGCCAGAACGGTCAAAACACTGCGTGAACGATTTCGCTTTAAATTTCTCAGTCCTCTTTTTATAATATCCCTGCGTTTCATATTTGAATCCCTTCGCCTGTGTGGCTGGTTATTTCGCCGTCCTTCAGTGTTATACTATTTGAAAATTTATCAGATAATTCTTTGTCATGTGTTACAACGATCAGGGTTGTATTAAATTTTTTGTGAATGTTGAACAAAATATCTTCAACCCGTTCGCTGGTTTTGGAGTCCAGATTACCGGTCGGTTCATCAGCAAATATAATTGAAGGTTTGCCGACAATTGCCCTGGCGATGCAAACGCGCTGTTTTTGTCCGCCGGAAAGCTGATTCGCCTTATTATTTGCTTTGTCATCAATCTCCAAAACTTTTAAAGCTTCCATCGCTTTTTCTTTTCTGTCAGTATCACCGTTTATCTCAAGCGGTACCATGACGTTTTCAAGAACTGTTTCTTCGTTCTGTAAATAGAAATCCTGGAATACAAACCCGACATCTTGACTGCGATAGAGATCGATGTCTTTTTGCGATCGGGACCAGAGGTCTTTATCTTTGATTATTATTCTCCCGGATGAAGGACGATCTAAGCCGGCCAACGCATGCATCAATGTCGATTTTCCGGAACCGGACTTGCCCAATATAGCAAGATTCTCGCCTTCTTTCAAAGCAAAAGACACGCCTTTTAAGGCTTTAAATTCGGACTCGCCCTCGCCATAGGTGCGAATTACCTCTTGTACACGTATCATAATAGCCTTTTGTTGATTTATCAGATATTTGGCACTGAGGTCAATATTATCATAGATTCTAAGTTTTGTAACTGGCCGTAGCTCTGATGAAAATTACAGTTTATAATTAAAATTGATTTTTTTTCTATTACAGTATAGAATACCTTATAAATTAATTAATAAACTATATGGCAAAAAGACGAAAAGCGGTCGGCAAAATGAAGAAATCCCATTCTCGCAAAACAAAAAAGAGATTGGCAGCAAAAAGCGTTATGCTGAAAGCAAAGAAAAAGAAATAGCATTTGAGAAAATAAAAACCACCCTTCATACTTCGCGGGATGGTTTTTGTTTAATTTAGTTTAAAAGCAAACTAACCGAACATCAGCCATTCGGGTTTTAAGATTAACATCAATCCGATAATCAACATGGCAATCCCGCCGATCAGGTGTGAAGCGCGCACGTATTTTGTTGTAATGCCGGTTATCTGCATTGTTTTCATCGCAATAAAAAATACGAAGAGATCATCTAATAGGAAAATAAATATGTACAAAAGCAAATACGCGTAATACTGCCAGGGGGCCAGATCAGAAAGGGACAGAACCTGAGTATAGACAGCGGGCAGGCCGGCGGAACATACCAGTTCCACCAGATTTACCGCCATCGCGAGGACAATTATCCCGCTGAGTGCCAGCCAGAAACTCTTTTCCTGCGTATAACGTTTGAGTTTTTCAAATGTCCGCTGCCTTTTTTCCTGGCCGGTTACTTTGCAAGACGCGTCTTTATTTGTTTTATATTCTTTCAAATAATATATTCCACCGCCTAGTGCGACTAGTCCGATCAGCGCGCGGATCCAAATCACCGTGCCAAGAAATTGAAGCAGATTGAGCCAGGCCGCCATGAAAAGAAAATAAACAGCCGCTGAAGCAAAGATAAAAGCACTGCCCAAAATCCACATTCTTTTTTTATCCTTCATTCCCAGTAGCAACCCGATCAGAAATATCAGCGTCCACATGGCGCAGGGATTAAAACCATCCAGCGCTCCAAGTACGATGGTGAGCAGTGGCAGGGAAAAATTTTCTGTTTTGATTGTGCCGAAGATCGGAACATCCAATTTATCTGGAATTGCAGAATTATTTTCTTCGGCCTGTTCTTTCGGTTCAATAACGGTCGGGGTATTTTCTTCTGTATCTTCAAATAATTGAGCTAAAGGATCAGCACATACTTTTGTCGTGCAAGCTACAACTGCCTCCTCAATACTGGCGCCCGTAGTTTCATCACTTAGATAACCGGAAAATGTCTGCTCCCCGATTACCGTAAATGGTACTCCTGAAATATTTTCATCCAACACACGACTGACTGATTGCAGTAATTTTTGATTATCTTTGTTATACCAAACTTCAAAATCACGAATCTCAACATTGGAATATTTTTCCTTCAACTGTTCCAGGAACGGCTCTTCTTTTGCACAGTGTGGACAGCCATTACCCCAGAAAAAATATATATTAATATTTTCCTGCGCTTTTACCTGATTTGCACCGAATAATAAGCAAAACGAGATTACCAACAAATAAAGAATTCTTTTACTCATGATTTTTTTAAAATGTAAAAATATTAAAAAAGTAACCAATAATCATTATACCAACAGATGTGATAATAATGAAAGCGGAGAGCAGTTTCCAGTTCATTGCTTTTTTCAGTATCAGTAATCCGGGAATGGATAGTGTCACGGTCGCGGTCATAAACGCTAATGCTGTACCAATCGCTACCCCTTTATTGGCCAGCGCTTCAACCACAGGTATTACGCTGACTGAATTAGCATACAGCGGAATCCCCATTATAGTTGCCAGCGGAACTACCCACCAGCTGTCATTATTCAGATACGTTTCAACAAAACTTTCCGGAACGTATCCATGAATGATAGCCCCGAGTCCCACTCCTAAAATGACATAAGGAAGAATACTTTTTGAAATGCGGATGCCGTCTTGCCACCACATCTTCAGCCGCTTAACTAATGGTACTTTATTGCCCTCATTTTCAGCCACTGCTTCTTTTTGTGTTTTGAATTTTAGAAAAGCCGGATTAACATGCTTATCCATTTTCAGTCGCTGGATGATCATGCCGGCAATTACGCTGATAGTAATACCCAGCAAATTATAAACAATCGTCATCTTCAACCCGAACACTGATGGAAATATGAAAAGCGATGCCTCATTAACCAGCGGCGAAGCAATTAGAAAAGAAAAGGTAACTCCCAGTGGTATCCCGGCGCTGACGAAACCGATAAATAGCGGTATAGAAGAGCAGGAGCAAAACGGAGTGATCACTCCCAAGCCTGCAGCCAGAACATAATCCAACCCGTACCACTTTCTGCTACTCAGAATATCCCTGATCTTTTCCACCGGAAAATAATAGCGCGCAATGGCCATTACATAATTTATTACGATCAAAAGTAGACCGATTTTAATCGTGTCATAAATAAAAAAATTTACAGCACTGCCGGCATAAGACCCCCTTACCAAACCAAACCACTCATAACTGATGGTGCCTGCCAATAATTCAATCGGGTAAAATATATCCATAGTTTTATTTTTTAACAACTACCTCCGCATGAACAACCGGCATTTTTATTATCATCCGGATTACAATCACAATTACTTTTATCTCCGCAACAACTGCTGGACTCGCTACCAGCCTCTTTAATACTCTTTTTGATTACCTCGCTAATTTTGTCTTGATCGCCAGGAAGTCCGGTCAGCACCGGTTTCCCGTTAACCGCCAAAACAGGACTGGTCATCATCCCCATTTTAATAATCTTCTGAATGTCAGTAATATATTCCACCTCCGCTTCCAATCCCAAATGTTTTACAGCTTGTTTTGTCTGTTCAAAAAGCTTTTTGCAGGTTGCACAGCCGGTACCTAAAACTTGAATCTTCATATTTGTATTACCTTATTTAATAATTTAGAATATTTCTCAATCACACTTTCATTTCTGGAATAAATCACTTTCGTCCCCAGTTTCCTGAAACCGACTATTTCCAGACTGCTTAATTCCTTCAGATGATGGGAAATAAGGTTTTGCGGGAGCTTTAATGTTTCAAATATTTCACATACACAAAGCTCTCCCCGTTTTAAAAGACAGAGAATTTTAAGACGATTTGGCTCGTTGATCATTTTGACAAACTGAGCCAGCTGGTCGATTTTCCGGCTTTCGCTTGAGTTTTTATCACAGCAGTTTTGTGGCATATATATCAATGACTATTGATATATGGACCATATCAGTAGAGGTGTTTACTGTCAAGAATAGATAAGAGTTTTTTACCAACAAATGCATAAATATGTTATTATTAAGTAAACAGTATATATTATTCCAAACAAACCAATATATGAAAACACAATCCAAAAAGACTAACAAAGATCTGTTTATAGTCATTATCATTATCGTTTCAATTTGCCTGTTTGGGATATTGGTGGGTTATTTCTATTCCCAATTACCGGAAAATAATCCGCAAAAAAACCAGTCCAACTGTGAAAAGGCGGGCGGTGTGTGGGAGAAAAATAGTGATAATTGCCTACTTTCATATAAAGCAGATGGTGAAATATGTACTGACGGCGGACAATGCCAGTCAGGCATCTGTTTTCCACCAGCACTATCGGAAGCACAAATGGTAACACTTGAGGATGAAGAGTTATCCGGCATTATCGGCACATGTTACACGGATGATTCAGCCGAAGGTTGTGTTAAGCAAGTAATAGATGGAGCTGTATCAATGCAGTCGCTTTGTTATTAAAATATAAATAGTTTAATTAGAACAATATGGGTAAATTTGACATTCCATTTCTAAATCCCCCGGAGGATTCATCTGAAGATAAAGCGCGCAAAGAAAGGGTTCATAATAAGTTAGAAGAACTTCAGAATGAGAAGAACAGGCTTTTCAGAGAAGCCGGAATTACAGAAAAAGGTGAAACAGAAGAGCAGGCTCCAGAGCGTATCCCGACACCGGAAGAGATTTTTTCGATCATCAAAAGTCTGACAGAGAAAGAAACAACAGAAGTCCGTAGACTTGAAGATGAAGATGGAGTGTATCTTCTGGAAGTCACGGTACCTGGTGATGCAGAAAATGAAGTGGAAGAATACGCTTATATGAGAAAAGGACGCCGGGCGGAAGGTGGTAGCGCCATCATGACCGAAATTCACTTAACTTATTATACTGATGGATTTCCGGTCAGCGGTAAGTCAGCGGCAAGATATATTAATAACGAATGGGTCATTACGCTTAATCTTACACTTAATCTGTAGTATAGTATCCTGTAACATAATTGTTATTTGTTCGATTTATTATTATAATGACCATGTCTAACAATTAAATCCTGATCGTGAAAAACGAAAATATCATCGGTATAATAGGAATAATCCTGATCGTCGGTCTGGTTACCTATTTTTCTGTTTCTTATTTTGACAATAAACAGCCGACTGTTAATGTTAATGCTAATTTAAATGGATCGGTTGGCACGGAAAACAACGCGTTGTCCGAAGCAAATATTGCAAACCATAAGACTAAAACAGATTGCTGGTTGATTATCAATAATAAAGTATATGATGTTACGGATTATTTAAGATTACACCCGGGAGGACAATCGGTTGTATTGCCGTATTGTGGAAAAGATGCAACAGTCGCCTTTTCAACAAAAGCAGGTGAAGGCAGTCATTCTCAAAATGCCATAGAACAACTCGGCGCATTATACCTTGGTGAATTGAACCAGCAGGCAGTTGCAGTAGAAACAACAATCAATGGTAATACAAATACTGCCACCAATATTGTTGCCGTTACGCCAACAACTGTCTCTCTGAGTACCAGCCTCGTTGCCCAGCATGATGCCCCTAGCGATTGTTGGATTATTATAGATAGCAACGCATATGACGTAACCAACTATCTTATCCTTCATCCTGGTGGCCGCAATATTATTATTCCTTATTGCGGAAAAGATGCCACGCAGGCCTTCAATACACAAGGCGGCCAAGGAAGCCATTCCTCTTTTGCCGATAGCCAGCTAAGTAGTTATCTAGTCGGTAAAATAGGAAGTGATACAACAACCGAACAAATTCAACAGGTACAGCAACAAATTCCGACCGATACCACAACCAACAATAATACAACGGCTAACACGGTTGTGGCACAGCCAAGCAATATTGCACTTGATACAACTTTAGTTGCAAAACACAATACAGCTAGTGACTGCTGGATAATTGTCAGCAATAATGTCTATGCTGTATCAGCATATTTAAATTCGCATCCCGGCGGTCGCAGTATTATTATTCCTTATTGCGGAAAAGACGCCACACAGGCTTTCAATACACAAGGCGGCCAAGGCAGTCATTCCTCTTTTGCCAGCAGTCAGTTAAGCGCATATTTAATCGGCGCATTGGGTAGTAATACTACCACTAATGAAATTCAGCAAACACAATTAAACGTTAATCAGTCACCGTCAGTTGGCGACGGAAATGAGGAAGAAGAAGACGAGGAGGAGGATGAAGAAGATGAAGAAGACGAGGAGGATGAAGAAGATGAATAATTTATACTTATTTTCAAAAAAAATCCACCGCTATCTGGTTATTATCATCATGTCTCTGGGTTTACTGATGACAATTTCCGGGTCATTACTTAAATTCCCAAAGATTGCATCTGAGTATCTTACCTTTATCAATATGGGATTGATCCGCTACCTGCATAACCAGCTGAGCACCTATTTCGGCATAGTTTTATTCTTAATGATTTTAACCGGTGCGTGGATGTATTTTTATCCCATGTGGAAACAGAAAAAAAACAAAGCGGATCCTGATAGCCAGAATCCACCTAATCCTGGTATATAAGTAATGGATAAGCGCCCTAAAAATAGGGCGTTTTAGTTTTGAAATATTATTTTCCGACAGCGCGTATGAATTAGTAGGAGACAAAACAAAATGATTGATTCAATAACAACCATAATCGCATTTCTGACTATACTAACCGGTGTCAGCGGAATATTCGCGATATCAGAAAGTATTTATTCAGATGAATATTCATCTAAAATTAATAATGAAAGTCAGGCGAAAGAATACGATGAAAAATCGGAAACATCCCTTTCAGATAATAACTCAAAAAGTTCAGATCTGATACCCAGCGCGTATCATATATCCAATCCAATGTTGGTATCGGATTTTGAAAATAATTACATTAAATTATACTCCGGACGCGGTATTGAACTTTCTTCCCAGCTCCTGCAGTCAATAAAAAACAGTCATATTGAAGGAGAAAGAGCTCCCCCAGTTACGACCTAAAAATAAATAAATACACCGCGGATAAGCGGTGTTTTTTATATACACAGAAATTTTATTCAGCAACCGTCGCGACATAACGATAAGCAATTGCATACACAATTATCGCTGTTAGAAATATAATGCCAATAATATAGTAATATTTTCTTTTCATGAAATATAATATGATAATGTTTTATTCATACTGAAGCCGATTTCTCCGCCATCATTAATCCACCACCAGATAAACGCTAATATCGCTAAAGCGACAACAGCCAAAAATATTATCCAAATCTTGGTGTTTTTTGATTGATTCTGCCCTTCCCCCGAAGAGGGATATTCTTCAGTCATTTGTCCATGTTAATACTCATGTATTTAATATACCACAAGATAATAAATTCTAATAACTGTCGGGATATGCTATAATTTTATCAGATAAACATTTACCGCCCAAAATATATGGCAAACAGTACACAACCGAATAAAAACACCAAGGACATCAAAAATGAAAGCATTCCAATAACTATGAAAGTCCTGCAAATTTTGCTGGGTGTGAATGCCGTTATTTGGCTGGTCTTCGGGATAATCGCTTCCTTCGGCGGTACGACAAAACCGGACTATACGAACTTGATGGAGTTTATTTCACTATTTATGTTTGTTGATGCCGGTTTATTAATATTTATCATGATCGGGACGATCAAAAAACAAAGTTGGACTTATACCGGCGGTTTGATTATTTTAGTCGTTAATATCGTCCTAAGTATTACAGATGAATTTGGTCCGGCTGACTTCATTGCATTATTTGCAGGTCTTGCCGCATTAATTTTATTGCTGACCAATAAACCTGTTTTTGACTCATTCAAAAAGAAATAATAGTATGCAAAAAAATACTACTCTGTCGATCATAAAAATAGTTGCTTGGTCTCTGACTATTTTAAGTTTAATAGCAAATATAATTAGTAGCATCGTTGTATTCTTATATGTTGGCGACTTAGATGGATTAGTAGTTCCTTTTATCCTATTACCGATGGGTGTTGTACTTGCTGTGAAATCGATTAATGGTATTAAAAAATCTCCCCAAAAAAAGGATCTTGGAATTGTTATGTTCAGAACGATAATAATACTAAATACTCTTTCTATATTATTTTCTTTTAGCTTAATTAAAGAAGGGCTTGAAGAAAAAAACAAACATGATTCTTACGAAATAACAAAATTAATAAACAATCATTAATTTCAATACTATGAAATCAGCGTCAAAAAACGTACTAGTCCTGACCGGCATTATCGCCGTGATTATCATCGGTTTTGTCGCGATCCTTTGGATATTAGGCCTCGGCAATTTTGAAGAATTAAAAAACACACTTTTTAAAACAATCGGGGTGGTAGTAGTATTGGCAGCGGTAGCCATGGCAATAATGTCCATTGTCGGTCTGAAAAAAAATCACAACGAATAGCCAATAGAATGAATAAACTTTCACAAACGCTCCTCCCTGAGGAGTGTTTTGATATATTCAAACACAAAGCAAAACGCCTCCCCGAAGGGAGGCGCTTAATCTAGTTTCGATGAAACTATACTTTGCTGACTTTGATAGCCGCTTTGCCTTTTGGAGTATCAGTAACTTCGAAAGTGACTGTGTCACCT
>JBAYKW010000002.1 GCA_041664365.1 Patescibacteria group bacterium | reverse complement strand
GTTATCTTTAGACCTAACATAGAAGATATTAGTCCCCTCGTCATATGCTTCAATCAAAGAGACAGTAGTTCCTGCTTGGCAAGTATCTACCGCTCCATCTGCACCCGTTTTGTAGCAGTACTCATCGATTAAAGAATGAGCATCGGTACCGGCATTCCAGGTAAAGGAGAAACTGTTATCATTGGTGAAGCCCGCCGGGTTCGGCAAAATGCCGGACGGATTACCAGGGTCGGTGGCGTCATACTTGTAAGTGAAGGCGTCGAAGGCAGTATCTGCTACATTGCCGACTGCATCGACTGCTTTGACTCTTAAGTAATATGTAGTTCCGGAGGAAAGAGAAGATGCAGTGTAATTTGCTGTGGTTCTAAAAGTTCCGGCAGTAGGCTCACAATTAACCAGACCAAAACAAACCCAGTAACCGGAATACCCGCCGGTCATGCCAGAATCAGGATCTACTGCGCCGGATAAAGTAAAGTACGGGGCACTGTGGTTGTACCAGGTATCTGTAGTTAATAAGTCTCCACCGCTTGCGGAGTATGCTAAAGCACCGGATATATTGGAAGGAGGGTCAACATCTGTAGTAAAGTCATATCGGTAATCTGCCACCGATGGATTAGCTACTCCATCTGTTGATGTCAGGGTAATTCTAGTCTGCAGATATCTGTTTGTAATATCTCCCGTTAGTGCAACCATCTCTGTTCTGTTTTTGGTCTTGGTTCCGGATGATGTGTAAGTATCTATAGTCGTCCAAGCAGACCAGCCGGATGAACCGTTAGCTCCGTGTCTTACTTCAAACAAAGCGGAAGTGTTTGCAGGGATTGTTACATTGGTGGTAAACGCAGTGGATGCTCCGATGCACACACCGGAACAGTCTCCCCATTTGTAGATGTACTGCAAATCCAGATTATGGGAAGTGTAGGTACCCGGGGACTGGAGGGCGGATTCTTCGGAACCGAAAACTGCAGTAGGTTCTGTCGCCATCCATTTCCTGACACGGGCATTATCGATAAGATAATCACCAGAATAATGTGACCAAGCCGGACGTAGATTTGTTTCTACTGAATAAGCACTGGTATAATCGGTTGTCCAACTAGCGCCATAGTTAATACTTTTTTCGTAATATGCTCCACCGGTACTGCGCATTCTTACGCGGAGATTATAGTCAGTATTATTTGACCAAGTACCGGCAGCTCCGCGAGGACTACCATCTTCATATACATTTCCAGCGCAATTAGTTGTGCAGAATCCATCTCCTTGTATGTAATATCCATAAACAAGTTCCGTATAACTAATACTGCTAGTACTATCTTTCCAACCGAACATAAATGCATCATACGGGCTATAGTCACTGGTCCAACGCTGATCCCAGTCAAATACTAAATCTCCACGAGCAAATGTTGTGACACCATAGACACCAGCATTCCATGCGCCACTGCCGCTTCCGTAAATAAAACGCAATTTTCCACCACTTTCAGAAATTTTTGAAGACGGATCAACTTCTGTCCATTTTGCAACGTTGATACTGCCATCTTCAAAATCATCAAACAATGCAAAAGTATTTGTACCGTTTGAACCAGATGACACACCGGCATTGCCGTAGTACATATTAATAACTGTCGTACCGGATCCGGCTAAAGAATCAACTTCCACCCAAACAATTGCGGAAGTACTATCAACTTTTGTTTGTAACCAATAATCAAGCGCAGTGCCTCCAGAATTTGTAAAGCGAAGATCGTCAAAATCAGCCTGCATCTGTGCGTCATATGTAATTGCTAATCTCACCTGATAGTTTGTTTGCACCGCCCCTGCATTCGTAACCGTAACCGGCTGTCGGTACTGCCATCCGGCAAGCCATCCGACACCGCCACTGCCGTTAATTTGAATTGAGCCGGAACTTACCGACACATCATCTAGCGTACCCTGATTCCAATCCTCATCGGTTGAAACAGATTCTGATGCCAGAAGCGGTGCAGCAAATACCGTAAGAAAATTTGTAACAGCAAAATACCCTCCAGTTATTAACCCAAATCCAAATAGCAAAACACCAAATAGATTCAACTCCCATTTAGCAATTGTAATTTTCTGCTGAAAAAGAAAAAAAGCTAACTTACGAAGGAAGCTTTTTCGCCTTTTTATTGCTTTTCTAGCTGTTTTATTGGCTACTTTTGTTTTTTTCATTACGCATTTTGTGCGTATAAAACGCAAAAGATTGCGGAAATAATTATCCACTATTATGGATTTATTATACAACAAAAGCCCAGTTGTATCAACTAGCTTTCGCTTGGGCTCGCTAATTTTTGTATATTAAATCGAAGCTAGAAAGTACCGCCCAATCTTCCGATCCAGGAGAAGGTTTCTTCTAAATTAGATATGATCAGTTGTAGGAAAGACTCTCGTTTTCGCGAAGTTAATACAGTATAAGATCCTGACTTGGTCTGATTCCCCGCTTTGTCAGAAGATACCGCTCTAAAGTGGTATGTTTTAGCCGGGGACAACCCGCTGACTACCGCGAGATGGTCCATAACCAATTCGGCATTCTCTTCGGTTTGATCCGTGTAATCTGCGCCGGAAAGCCCGACACCGTAATCGACCTGGGAAGTTGTCGGCTCGTCAGTTTTCCACGAAATAATAATCTGTACTTTTGAATCTTCACCCGCTCCGATCGTATTTGATTCTGATTTCACTCCGCTGATTGTCGGCGGTGTCGTATCCTCAAGTGTTGTGAACTCCCTTTCATCTGAAATAGCCTCATAACCGAATACATCAGAACCTCTTACTTTAAAATTATAGAGGGTAGCATCTTCCAGTCCGAACAGCAGAATTTTATGTTCCGTAACCTGCGCCGTGTTTCCCTGTGTCTTCGGCGGAATTTTTTCTGAATAATATTCTACCTCAGATGTTGTCGGTACGTTCGTTGTCCAAAATATTTCCGTTTGGCCCTCTGATTGATTTTCATACGAAACATCAAGGACGGTTGGGAATGTCAGCGTGCTGAATGTGTAATTATCGGAAGTGACAGGATTGCCGTTCCGGTCCACTCCGCCGATCCTGATATTATATGTCGTACTGTCCGAAAGTCCTTCCAGTTTAATCGTATGAGTGAGCGCGAAGGAGCCAGATATGTCGGTATAAGAAAGCCCATAATCGGTGGTCGTACCATATTGAACTACAGAAGTTACTTCTTTATTGGTATTCCACTGAATGATTGCGTCGTAAAGTTTGACATCGGACACCGTTACATCCAAAACGCGCGGAGCTTCCAGTGTTGTAAAATCATCAACTTCTGAATAGGCCACATTCTCATCATTATCAATACTCTTTATCCGGAAATAGTATTTGGTTTCCGGTTTTAAACCAGTTACCTTAACTTCGTGACTTTCAACCTGATCGGAAGTCCCCTGTTCTTCGGTTAAGTTAGACGCGCTTGTCCCATATTCCACAAACGAAGTGGTGATACGTTCGGTACGCCATGTCACTAATGCAGAGAAAGAGTCTGGAGTAACACTAGGCGCTTCAGTAATCGCAGCTGGCTGAGTGAACCGTCCTTCAGGAATTTCAGAAACAACCTGTGTCGGCTCGGAAGTAGCCTGGGCTTTATCACGTGCTGTTACTTGATAAAAATATTCTGTTGAATTATCGAGACCTGTATCCAAATACCCGGTTGAGGTGATAGTGGCGATTTCTTCATAACCATCCAATTCATCCGCCTGTTTATTTACATCATCAGACTGTGCTGTAGAAGTTGCATCTTTGCGGTAAATCGTATAATAAATTTCATCGCCAATCGCATAACCTTCGGGAGGATCCCAGGTGTTTGTAATAGAGTAACGGGAAGCATCCCGGTCCGAAGAGTCAGTTATGGTAATCGCCTGCGGTGAACTTGGCGGTGTGGTGTATGCTTCGAAATCTACTGAAGCATAGTTGGCATAATTAATATTCCCACCATCATCAATCGCCACTACGTAAAATGTATTTGCACCCTGCTGTGTCGCGGCATCAATCGGACCGACACTCCTTGCAACCGTATTCGTAGAGTTCGACTCATTCGGAATCGTATTGATAGAATAATAGTAACCTGCAACTGTTACACCTTCATCAGTCGGAGCATCCCATGTAAATGTAAAGCTATTCGTCGTATTAGACTCCGGGGTCACTAACAAATTGATTGGTGCGGATGGCGCCCCTTTGGTGGTAAATGTAAAATCAGTAGAATAACCGATATTGCCGTCCTGATCCTGCCATCGGCAGCGGTAATGGTAGGTGGTATCAGGTGTCAGATTTACCAGGGTCACAGCATGGTCAGTGGTTAGTACCGAATCGCCATCCTCATCACCATATGCAGCGGACGTACCGTATTCCACAAAAGATGTGGCCGGATGTTCAATGATATTGCCGTATTGATCCTGATCATTTAAAGTCAGCCATTCAACTGTCGCCGAACGGATATAGGCGGTTGCGGTCGGCAAACCGCTTATAGTCGGAGCAAATTTAAACTTACCTTCCGGTTTGATTGCCACAACAGCCGAGTTACCGGACTGCGTTCCGCCGGTACCGGTTGAACGCGCAAAATATGAGTAGGTAATTGTGTTATCCAGACTGGTGTCAAGATAGCCCAGTGTATTTACTTCAGCAATGTTTGTGTAATTAGCAGGGGGATCATCAGTTGTTGACGGGTTTTCACAGTCCGCTTCGCACCGGTAAACTTTATAGGATTCCACTCCGCTCCCAACATCCGAAGGTTCATCCCAGGTTAACACGACCGAATACTTATTGGTTGCGCGGTCGGATGTATCACTGGCCTGTAGACTGGCTGGTACACCCGGTGCATTAGAAGTAAAATCATAAGTTGCAGTCTGACGGCTGGAATAATCAATATTACTGACTACATCCATTGCTACGACATATATTGTATTTTCTCCCTGCAAAGTCGCTGCCGAGAATGATGGCAAGACACGGCTAGCCGACTGGGTTGTGGTAGTCCACCCCCCATCCGATGACGGTGTCGGGCTACCGCTATAATTTGCACCGCAAGTCTCTGCACTTGGTTCTTCATTTATGGTATAGCAGTATTGTAAAATATCGCTAGCAGCACATGGTGTCGCGCCCAAACAGGTTGTTGGCAACTCCCAAGAAATGGAAAACGTATTATTATCCACCTGCGCAAGCGGATCAACTGTTATTGATGCCGGTGCATTTGGCGGACCTCCGGTATAAAAATAACCGGTAGATGCATAGCTCGCAGCATCATTATTAGCTGTATCTCGCGCACGGACATAAAAAGTATTTACACGGGTCTGATAGTGCGGGACATTACTAAGCGTACATGTTCCGCCACTGCAGATTGTTTCATCATTGACACATGTATCACCTGAGCTGCCGGTATGATAGCAATACTGGGCAATGCCGGATGATCCCTCATCATTAACATTAGTCCAGGTAAAATCAAAATCGTCAGCTGAAGACATATAAGTTCCAACAGACAAATCCGTAATGTTATTCGGTAGACTATTATCAATTAAGAATGTAAATCCATCTACTGCACTGTCAGTGATATTGCCGTTGATATCTTTTGTTTTTATTCTTAAGTAATAATTTCCATTTGTAATCGCAGCACTGCTTTGCGTAGCGGCATTCCATGAACCGGTTATATGGTCAGAGGCAACATTATAATAATTTGTTCCACTATTATAAGCTAAATTTGTCGGGTCGCTAGCATTGTCAACAGGATCTTTTGTAATATCTGTCCCAAAGTAAACATAATAACCTTCAATTCCAATCCCTCCGACATTATCAGACGAAGTCCACTCAAAATAAGGTGTCGAGTCATTCGTCCAAGTATTATTGGTAATTCCGGTTGTTTTACTGTTGTTGGTATACCCATTCACCGGAACTGCCGGGTTATTCGGATCTACCCCATCCGTGTAATAGCTGATGCTGAAATCATTGACCGTTGGCGTATAGACCCGATCTGAATTGAAGGTAGCTCTAACCTGAATATATTGAGCTGGAGTTGATTCGATAGTATAATGGTCAGTTGTTCCGCTGATCTGAGCATTGGAAACATCCGTCCATGTAGACCAGTTAACATTACCTTCATCTGCTGAACAACCGCTGTTGGAACAGGTGCGTGTTTGATAAATAAGTGAAGTATTTTCTGCGACAGTGTCATTAACGGTCAATCCACCGAAACTATAAATACTAGGTACGCTGACGATTTGTGAAGTCCAGGTACCGGTTCTTTGAAAACTGGTCGTGGCAGTCTGCTGAACATAGCGGTCCATAGTAGATGTGTTATAACCGCGGAATCCGTAAAGAATATTATCCGGACCGGTAATCAGACGACCACCATAGTAGAAATTATTGAGCGATCGGACCGACCAAGAGCCGTTGGCTGCGCCGTCAATATCATAAACCAGGAAATCGGTATTATTTGTATTACCGCGTGGTACAAAAATATTTCCACTATCATAAGTACAGGCATTACCAAATTGAGCAGCATAGCCAAGTGTAATGTCGGTCAGCGTGTCCAACTGCCAGTCGCAAGTCCCTACTCCATTTACGTCAGTTGATAAATTACAATAATAAATATCGCGTTGGTTTGACCCGCGAATCATATAGAGCTTGTCAGCCGCGTCACTATCCCAAACTGCGCAGGCACCTTGATTAATTGCCGCTGGCGTAGCTTCAATTTGAGTTGTCCATGCTCCACTGGATGTGCCAGAAATTTTATAAGAATAAAACTGCGTCTGCCCAGCGCCACGCGCGGTATATATTGTGTTATTACCGTCAAATACCAACTTCGCTCCATCACCGACTGCCGCCGGCGTGTCCCCCTTACGCGTCCACATATTGGTCGCGGGATCATATTCATAAAATCGGGATATAACTTCACCATAAGGCGGCGCACCGGTTAGTGCGTATACTTTGCCGCCAACATAAATCAGGTCAGATCCGGTATTCATACGCATCGGCACATCCATCATTCTCTGCCATGCTTTAGTTGAGATGGTATATTTATAGAAATCAGCAGTCGCTCCTGGATTACCTCGCGTAATATATAAAGTATCATTACCGTCATAAGCCACACCACCATAGTAGAATCCATTGCTGGAACCGCCATGTGGCATGGTTGGATTGCGCCATTCATTTTCTAATACATCAAAGCTTAGGAAGCTGTATTCATTATAACTTCGCATGATATAGATAATATCACTCGTTGTGTCATACACCATCCCATTTGTAGAACCATAATTGTGTGTTGCAGGCAGATCCGGCATATTGCTCCACAAATCATTGATAATATCGTACTTCAGAAAATCTGTTGTATAGGTACCGCCAACATAGTACAAATAGCCATTATCAAATGTCATAGTTGCGCCATAATTCGTCTTGGAAGGTGCTGAGGAAGGCACGGCGGTTAAAAATGTCCAAGCCCCGTTTTGAATATCATAGCGCCAAAAATGGTTGGATCCGCCACCACGTGTAGCAAAGATACAACCTTGAAGATCAAGACAGTAATCGCCATTAGGAACATAAGAATAAGAAGCACCATAGTTGAATGCAATATCCGGATCAGCCGCCGCCGGATCGGACCACGTGCCTGCTGAGATTGAGTAGCGGTAAAAATTAACTTGTCCGGCGCCACGGGAAGCAAAAATATAATCTCCCCCTGTCCAGATTAGCCCCCCTCCATAGCCAACTGATAATGGCACTACCGTTAGCCCAGTCCAAGTATTTGCCAAAATATCATAACGCCGAAATCCGGTTCCATTACCCATGGTGGCAAAAATACAACCGCCGTCATCCGTACAACCACTACTGATTCCGTCCGGAACGTATACAATCGCTGAACCTGTATATGCATTGGCACCGGTATTAGCTAAAGCAGTCCATGTTTTTGTGGATATAGTATATTTCAAAAATGTTTGTGTGTTGATTGAACGCAAAACATAAACTGTATCGTTACCGTCCCAGGCAAGCGATGTGTCATTATACATCGTCAATCCGCCCAATGCATTAGTCCCGACTGCCGGCAGATCCATCCAGGTACCAGGACTGATTGCATCCAGAGTCATGTCTAAATTGCCGTTCGCTGCGGTATTAATATTGCTGTCCGTACCAAGTGAAAATTCAGCCTGGTCATCCCATATTGTTTCAGTTGCTGAAGCAATACCAGTATATGTGTAAGTAAACGCTGTCGTGGTTGCAGCCGTGTTGCCGGAATTGTCTTTCACCTGAATTCGTAAATAATAATTCGGTCCGGGAGCGGCAGTGACCATGTCAGTATTTACTTCAAATGATGTTCCGGTTTGAAAATAATCCTCATCGTCCGATGGATTAAAAGCACTATTGGTTGTCCAGGCGACATAATAACCGGCAATCCCGGAATCATCAGTCGGCGCTGTCCATTCAAAGTACGGATTAGTATAGTGATACCCGTTGGCATATCCGGAAGTCAGCGTGGTCGCTTTTAAACTATCTGCATAGCCACTCACAGAGGGGTTTGTCGGCGAAGTACCGTCCTTATCGTAATTTATCGTAATACTGGTCAGGGTTGGGGTATTAACACCATCTGAAGTTAAAGCTGCTTTAACCTGGATATATTGTGCTTCATCAGATTGAATCGTGTCACCGCCCCCGATATTTGCCCAGTCGGACCAGCTGACTTTATCCGAAGATGTTCTGGTTTGAAATGCGACACTAGTAGTACCCGGGGTTGTCGCTGATGAAACCAAACTGGTGAACGTGTTTACAAACCCAAGATCAATCGGTTCTGAAATCCAATCTGCAGAAGCAATGTAGGCATTAGCGGTCGGGGTAAAACTACTGATCGTAGTTGTGCCCATACCCTGCTGGAAATACATCTTATTGTGAACACTGTCATAAGCCAAGGCATTATTATAACCAACTCGCGCCGGCAAATCCGCAATCTGATACCATGTGCCATCATCACCATTAATATCGTATTTCCACATTCTAGTATCAAAGTTTCCATCCGTGGCATAAATATTACCTTGGCCGTCATAGGATAAAGATGCGGTATTAATTGTGGCTGTCGGCAGATTGTCGCCAGTTAAAGCGGTCCAGGTATTTGCACTGACATTGTACCTGTACCAATCCCCTCTTAAATTCCCGGTAAATGCATAAACACATCCGCTAGTATCCGCGCACCACTCCGGATGTCCGGCATTATAGGGAACGTTTACAAGTGCAGCACCGGCATACACTCTTTGCGGCAATGGTTCCAGATGAGTCCAAGCAGCACCGTTATAACTGAAGAAGTGATTACTTCCCGCAGCGGATGCTGCACCCTTTAAGGCATAGACCGTAGTACCCATGCAGGTAATAGAACTACCATATGAAGCATTGGCAGCGGCATCCGGGTAGTCATCCGCATCCGTATGGTCCGACGGCATACTGGTCAATACCTCCCATGTATTAGTAGTGTCAGGATCTTCGCTATTTATTTCATACTGATAAAATGCCAGTGAACTTTCACCATGCAGTGCATATATCCGGTTAGCGCCGTTATAACACATAGATGATCCCTGTTGCAGTGCGCCAAAATTTGTAACCGACAGATCGGAAGTCCAGGTTCTGGCAGCAATATTACGCCTCCAAAAACTAGTAGAATTTGCTCCGCGAAAAACAAATAGACAACCATCCGCATCCGCGCAATATGTCCCGCTCGGTACATACAAAACATGCCCGTTTTCTCCGCCATTGCCGGTTGATCCTTGTCCGAGTGCCGGAACTGCCGCATTGGCCTTGTCCGGAGTGGATATAGAATCCCAGCGATTATTGATGACGTCAAACTTCCAGAGTCCCGGACGGGTTCCATTATACCCCTGCTGCGAATAAACAAAATCATCCAGATAAACAGAGGACCCCCCATATGTCACCCATCCCGGAGCGTCCGGAGTGGTAGTATCCGCTACATCCCATATTTCACCCGATACATCATATTTGGAAAAATTATCAGCAATGGTATTGGCAGGATACTGAGTAGCGCCATGCAGTAAAAATAAATTACCCCGGTCATTGTCATAAGCGAATGATGAACCGTAGTTCACCCCACCCAGTGCAACCGGGATCGTCAGATCGGTTGGTGAATTGTGGTACCAGGTTTTTTCCGCGATATCAAAACGGAAAAAATTTCTGTTTCCGTTGCCATACAATGTAAATAAACATCCTTGAGTACATTTTCCGTCATATTCCTCATTAACAAACTCCAATGCCTGCCCGTTTGTCGTATAGACAAAATACGGGGTTGGCAACTGGGAGTAATTCTGATCCCATATTCCCGTATCATAATTTTGATCATTAATATCATACTCCCATAATTCATCGGTATTCCTTCCGCGCACTGCGTACAGCTTCCCAGTACCATTGGACGCAATAGATGAGCCAAGTCCCCAGGTGTCAGGAGCATCAGTTACTTTTGTCCAGGTGTCCGAGGCAATATCATAACGATAAACATGTTTGGTTGCCTGTTCCGTTTCATTTTGTTCACCGCCGTCAATCGCGAAGAGAGATTTAGTATAAGCATCATAAGTTATCGAACCGCCATAGTAAAATGCGGTCGGTGCATTTGCCAGTTGCTTCCAGGTATTGGTCTCAGGATTGTAGCGAAAAAGATATGGCCTTCTGTTACCGACAATCTGGTATATATATGTTCCATCAGTGGTCAGATCCGCTCCGTAGGAAGGTCCGTCATATGTCCAATAGTCATAGCCGGCAGTATCTGTTAAATAACCGGCCGTATCTCCATCCCAGGTTCCGCCACCGCCGTCATTAATCTTGATCTGATTGGCGCTCGATGTTGTATCAACTGTATTCGGATAAAATTCGCCCGCTTCCCATTCTGCTTTTGTATCAATAGTATAAGTTGCCGCGACAGCATTGATCACAACAACATGGTAGATCCAGTATGCTCCAGCCAGAACCGCTACTGATATAATCGTCGCCAATTGAAATGATTTCTTTTGGTATAATTTTTTCCAATCCGCTGTTTGATCCTTTTTCTTTTTTCTAACAAAAAAGGCATGCTTTTTTTCTTTATTTAACATACCCCAAGACTTACTCCTTTGTGGTTTCTTTTTCGATTTTCTAGCAATCAGAAACACGAGTTTCTTTTTGGTTTTTGATTTTCTTTTATTTTTACCCGAAAATTCGGACATATTACGCTCTCGGTTATTGTCCTGCTTTTGTTTTATTATACCATATAATTTTAGCACAAATTTTACATTATGTCAACAATATGTTGACAACAAAAAACTGGATAATCAATCCAGCTTTTCTTGTGCATTCTACCTTATTCTCATTCTGTAGAATTGGTATTTGTGTCTTCTACCGGCACCCAGTCTTTAACCGTTCCACAGTATGGGAACAGAGTCCGGCAACAATCCTGATTGGAAGTTTTACACACATTGGAAAAAGTAACGGTAATTCTTTCTCCGATATAGGCTCTGAACTGTTCCTTCATTGTATCGTATTTTCCCAGACCTATTTCATTTCCTGATGCAGTAGTTATCCCGTATGATTCACTTGGCGTATTGTATCCCTTCAAATACACCATCCCGGTTGCGACAACATCCTGCTCTGTAACAGTATTGTCGGTATTAGTATTTTCATTCGTAACCGCGTTAGTGTTTTCTTCAACAGCTGTATTGGTATTGGCGACAGGCGCTGTATTAGTATTGGTTTTTGTCGTACCACAGCCGGTCATAAAGAAGACAGCGGGTAGAATAATGCTAATTGAGATTAATTTCTTTATCTTCACCCCGTTAGAAATAAATAATTAAATAAATGATTTTAACAAGCTAAATTGATACCATACCCTATTAGACAGACAACACTCAATTTCTAACGGGGTTCATAAATTTATTTTAATTTTGATATTTAAAGTATAGCATATTTTTAAATATTTATCATCTTAAATTGTTTTAGCTATTCTTTGCATCAATTCCAGATAAAAATTCACGTTGTGGATTGTGGCGAGCCGGTAAGCTAAAGGCTCTTCAGCCGAAAAAAGATGTCTTAAATAACTCCTGGAATAATTTTTGCAGGTGACACAATCACATTGCTGATCAACCGGCTTCATATCCAAACGATACTTCGACTGCTTGATTCTTATCTCCTCGTAAAATTTTCCTTTCAAATTTTTATTGCGCCATGCATATATAAGGCCGTGCCTAGCATTGCGGGTTGGGATCACACAATCAAACATATCTACTCCCCTTTTCACCGCTTCATAAATCTGTTCCGGTTTGCCGACACCCATCAGATAGCGCGGTTTATCTTCCGGCAGTTCCGGAATCACCCAGTCCAGCACTTCGTACATTTTTTCTGTCGGCTCACCTACCGCTAAACCCCCGATGGCATAACCGTCAAAGCCAATATTTTTCAGATCATTTGCGTGCTGAATACGCAGATCTTTATAGGAAGAGCCTTGTACAATACCGAACAGCATCTGCTTATTTTTTTTGTGGGATTTTTTTGCACGCCCCGCCCAGTGAGTTGTCAGCTCCATGGATATTCTGGCTTTTTCTTTTGTCGCCGGATAAGCCGGACATTCATCCAGAACCATCATGATATCCGAGCCGATTGTTTCCTGAATTTTAATCACTTTTTCTGGAGTCAGCATGTGTTTTGATCCGTCGTAGGTTGACCGGAATTCCACGCCTTTTCTGGAAAGCTTCACCATGTTTTTGTCAGGATTTTTTCTGGAACCCAGAGAGAATACCTGATATCCGCCGGAGTCAGTCAGGATCGCCCCTGGCCAGTTCATAAACTTGTGCAAACCGCCGGCCTTTTTGATCACAGGCATGCCCGGCCTTAAATACAGATGATATGTGTTGCTCAAAATAATTCCTGATTTGAGATCCAGAATGTCTTCACTGCTCAGCGCTTTGACCGAAGCTTTGGTAGCAATCGGCATGAAAAACGGGGTTTCTAATTCACCGTGCGCGGTATGCAAGATTCCTTTTCTGGCAAGAGTCTTTTTGTCTTTCTTGATCAGTTTAAAATTGTTCATAATCCCGGTATTGCCTTGATAAAGTCTTCCATAGTCAAAAATAAATAGTCCGGGTTTTCTGCTTGAAGATCTTCCGGAAAGTGATAACCCCAACCAACAGCTATTGTTTTTACTCCTGCTTTTTTCCCCTCTTTAATGTCGCCGGTTGTATCAGTTACAAAATAGGTTCTCTCCAGATCAGGATTTTCCTTTGCCAAAATTTTACTTATCTTTTCTACTTTTGACGTGCCGTTTTCTGCGCCTAGTATTTCCTTAAAATGACCTAATAGATTATATTTTTTTAAGTATTTTTTCATCGCTCTCGTTGAACTGGAACTGACGATATATATTGTCTCATCTTTTAGTGCCGATAATAAATCATTAGCTCCTTCATACAGCGGGATCCGGCTGTTATACTGCACGCTTCTTTCTTTGATTATGGAATATAGTTTCGGATATCCATCATCTGGTACACCCAATTCTCGGAAAGAATCAAAAATGTTTTTATGATACATCCGCCTGACTTCATCAATAGTCGGTTTTTTAATATCAAAAGAGCTTAAAAATATTCCGATCGCATCCGTGGCTTCCTTCAGGCTGTCCACAATTACTCCGTCAAAGTCAAATAAAAAAAGTCGATCTTTATTTTTATCAGTTTTTTCTATCATACAATATTTCCTTAGAACAAAAATTATACATTATCAATTTTGCATTATGCATTATATTATCCTACTCGCCTTCTATTTCCCGCAGAATTATTGTATCGCCGGGAACTTTATTAAAAACTAGCTTTGCTTTTTCTGCCAGTGTTCCTTTTAAAAGATAATCCAGATGAAACCGCAAATTTTCTTCCGACACGATTTCACCATGATCCTCCATCTCTCCCAGATCGATAACAATCTCAGAAACTGTTTTCATTTTATTTTCTTTGGCTTTTTTCTGCACTGCATCGCAGATGTCTTTGGCCGTCATTAGATCATGCATGGTTTTAATGTAAAATTTATTATGTATAATTAATAATTATTTTTTTGAATTTTTGATAATCGTTGTTAGAATTTTAATTATTTCTTCTGATTTTTCTCTTACAATTTTTACCGAGCAGAAGCGAATTCATTCGCTTTTTGTTAACATGTTTCGAATGAATTCGAAACTACCCATATTGATTAATTATACATTTTATTTTTCAAATTTTAATCGACGCTGAATTCTAAATTCATTCAATTGCTCTACTTCACCTTCATCCAAATCTGATTGATTATCCAATTTTCGTAAAACGTCTACGAGTTCCAGAGCCTCTGTTTCATCCTGTACTATATAAACATTATCACTATCATTAATTACAGTTTCAAATTTTCTCATTAATTCAATATGAGAATCACCTATGACAATCAGCGGTTTAGATTCTACTTGAAACTTAGGTTTTAATTTTTTGTCGAAATGCAAATTTGCAAATACTTCCAGTTCTGTGCCCGCATCGCCTGGTAAAACAATTGTTGCTGACGAATCTTCCATTAATATCCCTAGTCTCAAATACATATCCTTATTGCCTTCAGCTACTTCAATCTTTATGTGTTCACCTTTTGGCACCCAAGCAGGTGCAAATCGTTCAGCCGTAATACCCTTTGGGTATGGATAAACTAGAGATAAAAGTTCCTTAGTGTGTGTATCTTGCCTCATTTCATTGATTGCCTGATTAGCGCCTTCTAGCCCACCTTTCATCGCTCCTGTATCATAACCACCCGTTTGAATAGGATAAAATCTCTCAGTTAAATCATGACCCAAAATTCTAGCAGATTCTTCAGAGTTACCACCGCCTAATAAACTAACTCTATATTTAACCCTTTGAGCTAAATCTTTTAATTCGGCATCTTGTTCAAAAAATAATTCGGGCTGTTCGCCTTCTCTGCTTTTCATATATTTTTCATTTATCATGTGTTTATTTTAAATGAATTCGAATATAACCCTATGGATTAATTATATATTTAATGAGTTTGTATTATTTCTTCTGATTTTGCTCTTACAATTTTTACCGAGCAGAAGCGAATTCATTCGCTTTTATTTTAATCGTTCGAATAAATTCGAACCTACACGCGACACGCTAATGAGTGGCGCAAGTCATGCATGGATCATAAGCACGCACCAGCATTTTAATTTTTCTTCTGGACGCTTGAGAGGATACATTATGTATGTCCGGAAGAAATGCTTTGATATCTTCCTCCAAGTTATTCACAAACTGAGCGGTAGGGGTAATAATATTCACGTTCTTTAGGAAACCCAGTTTATCTATTTCGTATACATGAAAGAGGGTTCCGCGTGGTGCCTCAATTACACCTATTCCGGTACCGGCTTTTATTTCGTACTTTCTTACCAGGCAGGATCCCTTCATCTTCAAATACTGATTGATCAGTGTTTTACATTCTTCCAAACCGTTAACCGTCTCAATCATTTGCCCCAAAATATTATGGAAGGTATTGTATGAAGGAAACTCAATCCCAGATGCGTTCAGTAGTGCTTTGGCTTTCGGTTTTAAAAGATTCCGGTTCACGTTGAGACGCGCCAATGCGCCGACCATATAGATCTTGCCGTAAAGTTTGGTCTTTTTAATTCTCTGCCAGTTACTGTATTCTTCCTCTACTTCCTTAATAAATTTTTCTTTGGTTATCGCTTTATCTATAGTAGAAGTAAGCGTGCCCTGATAGATCGGATATTCTTTTTTATTGGTCAATGAAATAAACTCGGTTTTACGGGAGAATTTGGGATACTTCAAGGAATTAAATATTCCTGTAATCTTTGCTCCGATTTCAAGTAAAGGGTCAATCTGTTTTAAAAGGATTGTCAATTCCCGCTCATCAGGATTTTTCATGAACCCACCCACAGCGGAATTCATGGGGTGGATTGACCGTCCGCCGATCACTTCAATCAGCTTATTACCGAATGCACGAATCTCCAGCGCCTGTTTTGTTTCTTCAGGAAAATCCTTTAGAAGTTTCAGACTGTTCTGCATTTTAAAATAGTCCGGTAAGGTGAGAAAATAAAGATGCAAGCTGTGACTCTGAATGAACTGGCCCCACATCATCAGTTTTCTCAAAACAACGGTTTTCTCGCTGACTTTTACTTTCATCGCATCTTCAATCGCCAATATACTGCCCAGATTGTGCACAACGGGGCAAACACCACAAATTCGCGCGGTTATTAAAGGTGCTTCTTGATAATTCCGACCAACCAAAATACCCTCAATAAATCTGGAGCCTTCCAGCGTTTTGAACCGGGCACGGTTAATCTCGCCGGATTCCAAATCCGTGATCAGGCTGGCATGTCCTTCAATTTTTGCTACATGATCAAATTTGATTCGTCTTTTCATCCCGTTAGAAATTATGTGAATTATCCAATTGAATTTTAACTTTGTCTCCCGCTATTTTTATTGATTTCTAACGGGATTCATTTTATTATCCGACAGAGTTTATAGTTTTTCGATCTGATCAATAATATTTTTATCAATGTCAAAATATCCTGACTTCATTTTTTTAATTTCATTTTTTGCCGCACTTTCTCCGGGTATATGTATATCCTTTACTCCTTTAATCTTTTTAGCCTCATCCACTTCTTTAATCAGTTGATTCATGTCACTGCTGAAATCTTTTTTAGTCGTAAATACATAAGGATCAATTACAATAAACAGAAGCCCGCGGACATTCTTTGTTTTCTTACCAACTTTTGTCCTGACAAAAGGCCCGGTCAGTATTTCCAATGCCAGCGCCAAAATATATCCCTTATACCCGCCGAACGGCAAAACCGCCGTAACTTTATCCGGATCATTGGTATTTTTTCCGTTTTTATCAATTGCCCAGCCACTAGGTATTTTTTTACCTAATGTTTTTGCCAGTTTAATTTGATTGAAGGCTCTTTCCGAAACCGCCATATCAATCACAAACGGATATTCCTTATAAGGAATGCCGATCCCGATCGGGTTAGTGGAAAGGATCGCTTCTCTGGATCCGGTCGGGGCCAATAACGGACCGCCGCCGTAGTTAAAACACAAAGCAATCATGCCTTTACGCGCTGCCACTTCCGCCCAGGTACCCGGTCTTAAGAACGAATGAATGTTGTTACCGCCCACCATGGCAATACCGGTTTTTTTCGCTTTCTTAATCGCCATTTCAATTGCTTTGTAAGCCACAATTTGGCCGATATCCCGGTTGCCTTCAATAAATGCGTACGCCGGCTTATCGATTGCGATCTTATAATGGCCTCTCTTAGTCTGTTTGAGTCTCTCGTAAGCATTGATAAACCCGAAGACACCGTGTGATCGTTTTTCTTTAAGTTCACCGGCAATGTATTCAAAAGTAATTGCTTTCGCTTCTTCCGCCGTAAAGCCCATTTTGCGCAGTTTATTTTTTAATAATTTCTCAACCGCCTCAATTTGGATACGCATAGTTTTTTATACTTTAATTTATTTTTTCTGGCAATGAATGCTAATTAAGAGTAAGGATCAACAATTATGAATTACATGTTACGAGTTACTAATTGAATCATTAACTTCTAATCTTAAACCTAACCCCTTTGCCCTCTACCCTACCTACAACCTATTCAACCAGTCTTCTTGGATCCCGTAAATTTGTAAAATGTGATGCAGTGCTTTCTTTCCGATCATCTTTTCTATCTTCGCATTGAGTGTCTTTACCGCATCATCCATTGTATCCTCTTTTAAAATACCCCGGCAGCCCCGGCAATAATAACGGCTGTTCAGGCAGACAGCATTGCATCCGCCCTGAATCACCGGAC
Source organism: Patescibacteria group bacterium (assembly GCA_041664365.1). Classification (NCBI taxonomy): domain Bacteria; species Patescibacteria group bacterium. The sequence goes on along the minus strand of JBAYKW010000002.1, from coordinate 132,249 downwards.
CGAGACAGGGTTGACCCTGTTGCAGGAGGCACGGATTGCCGTTGCTCTGACATTCATAACAGACCGGACGGTGGGAAAGCTGTGGTTCAATACCTTGTGCAACATCCGTAAACACTTTCAAAAATTCTTTGTTATCAATCGGGCAACCGGGGATCACCAGATCTACTTTTACGTAGCGGGAAATAGGATGGATATCCGGATTATATGCTGTTTTATTTTTTGGGTAGACATAACTGGCTTTCTTCTTTTTATCAACATAGTTTTTTATCCCCGGTACAACCCCTAAAGCCGCACAACTGCCTACCGCCACCATGAAGTCAGTTTTTTTTCTCATTTCTTTTAAAACTTTCGCGTTTTCTAATGTTAAAGGCGCGCCGTCCACAAATGTGATATCATAATGCCTCTTCCCCTTCATTTCTTCCAGGAAATGGTGCTCCCCTAATTTATAATGATGCACCAGGGCGTTAAAAAATTCCCCGCCCAGATCAAGCATGGCAAACGAGCAGCCTTCACAGCCGGAAAGACTCAGGAAAGCAACAACCGGTTTCTTTTTTTTCTTTGTTATTTTTTTTGTTACTATTTTCTTGGTCATAATGATAGATTGGCTAAGGTAATTGCTTGATTGGTATAAATATTAAGATTATTTGCCTGCATGGGCGTTATTTTTTCACAAACCGCATTCCAATGAAACGTTACCAGATCACCAGGGCTAATTTCAGTTTCCATTAACTGCCCGTCAACCTCTAGCAGTATTTCTTTTTGTTTTTTTCCGCCTTTTGCCAGCTTGCCTTCAATTATTTCTAAGGGTGAATATTCAACTAACAATCTATCCGTCATTTTTTTTATTACCCTTCCATAACTGATACAACAATTGTCCATAGTTTCAACGGTGTGGTTGATGGAAAGGTGTCCGGTCCGGCGGAAAATATTTAAAACATGGAATGAATGATGCGGTTTGGCTCCCATCGGCAGTTTGCCGTACACGTACTGCAGTGATTTGCGGTCAATTTTTTTCTGCAGGGAAAATTCGTCAGTTAAATATTTGTAATACTGCTTGGCGGAAATGTTTTCTAATAAACTGTTGCCGATCCAATAGGCTTCTACCACCTGTTTGTGAAAAGGATCAGGGATTCTGTTGGTTCTGGCGATAAAATTCAGATACGGCTTCAGAGTCTGAAAATCTGTCAATATTTCTTTCAATCCGTCATCCTGTTCATTGTTCGCAATGTACCCGATTAAGTTTTCATTTTCATCAGGTCCGCAATATCCCAAATTATTCGGCATATAGGCGTATCGGGCGCAGGCAATGATTCCTTCCATTATTATTAGGGATTAGGGGTTAGGGATTAGGGGTTAGGGAGTAGGTTTTAGGGTAGATGGCGAGGACATCCTGTAACGTACATTCCGAATGAAACTTAGTGTTAAAACTGCAATACCAGAAATAATCAGCAATGACCCGACCGCGCTGTCCCAATCCAGTGCTTTTTTCTGAAATACCTCATCCAAAAATGTTGTGATCGGAGAGGCAAAAACCAGAACGCTTGTAACCAGCGTAGCCGGAGCTCTTTTTAGAGCATGGAACCAGGTTAATACAAACAGAAATAAAATAGCACCAGTTAGCATTGACCATCCCCATCCGGTAGAAGAAGCTGACAATAAATTATCAAATCGTCCAGTTAATGCCAGGAACAACAAAATAAATACAACGCCAATTGATAGTCTTGCCCATGCGACAATATTGGGATGAATTGTCTTCAATACTTTTTTGGCCACAATAAATTCTACCGACCAGAGCAATGTTGCAATAAATACCAGCGTTTCTCCCTGCCCCCAGTTAAAAGATTTCGGCCCGGCAATAATAAAATTACCAACCAGAAGCATAATAAGCGCGCCGTACTGGTACCAGCGGAATTTTTCTTTTAAAAACGGTACGGCTAACAGAGCAACCCAGATGAATAATGTCTTATGGATTAATGAAGCACTGGATGCGGAAGTAAGACTTAGCCCTTTGAAGAAAAGCAGAAAAGAGATACCACCCCCGATCAAACCAATAATGCCGAGCTTCATCCAGTCTCTCTTTGTTAAGCTTCTGATCTGCTGAATGTTTTTAAAAGCAAATATAACCCCTAAAAGTAATATTGCCGTTACGGCATTTTTCATAGCAGTATAAACGAACGGTTCACCGACTGCCGACACTCCGTTTTTGTTTACAAAATTGGCAACTCCGCTGACCAGCGCCGCACCTATAGCAAACAATATTCCCTTTTGAATCGTCGGCAGTGCTTTGAAGTATTTAATCATCCGATAATATTTTAATTGTTTCTTCCGCTTCCTTTTTTGATATTTTTTTTAATGCCAAATCCCCATACACCAGTATCCAGTCCCCCTTGACGACGCCCGGCACAGCATCAATCTTTATTTCCATTTTTCTTCCGTTTGCTTCCACGACCGCAATAGTTCCGATTTTTGATAATATTTTTCCAGGTAAAGTAATACACATATATTTATTCCAGAGCCTCCGGCATATCCTTAATCTCGGCTAAGCTAAATACCGGGCCGTCCTTGCAGACATATTTTTCTCCGATCGCGCAGTGCTCGCACATTCCGATTGCACAGTACATTTTTCGCTCCAGTGAAAGGTAAATATCTTCCGGCTTGTAACCTTTCTCGAGCAGTTTGGGAATTACAAATTTATACATAATCGGCGGACCGCAGACAGTGACAATCGCATTTTTCGGCGTACTGTGTTTTGCCAGAAGATCGGTAATATTGCCGACCTCGCCATGCCAGCGCGGACCGGCCATATCCAGAACTATCTGCGTATCATGAAAAGTACACCATTTTTTATATTGCGTTTCAAATAAAAGGTTTTTAAAATTCCTTGAACCGTAAAAAACCTGTACCTGGTTCTGACGTCCCCAGTCCTTTCGGCAAGCCTCGTCAATCAAAGGTTTGAGCGGGATTATCCCAAGCCCGCCGGCTATTACCAGTAAATCCCGTTTTTCAATTTCCTTCATCGGCCAGCCGTTGCCGTACGGTCCGCGGATATAGATCGTCGAACCGACTGCTTTCTGCTGGATGGCTCGGCTGACTTTCCCAACTCCGCGAACAGTTATCTGGACAAATTTCTTTTCCGTCGTTGCAGAATTTATCCCAACCGGAATTTCACCAATCCCGGGCAAACCAACGACTATAAACTGTCCCGGAATAAAACCAAAATTACTCTGACGTTTTTTATCTTTGAACTTTAAAGTGAAGCCTCTGGTGTCAGGAGCATCTAATACTATTTTTGTGATTATAGCCGGATAACTTTCGTAAGGATTTTTCATTTATTTGTATTTCAAAGCCGCATCTAATATTTTTCTGATATCAATTCCCACCGGACAAACCTGAAAACAGCGCAGACATCCGACACAACCTAGTATCTGTTCTCTTTCCGGTGTTCTGATGAATTTATGGATATAATAGTTTCTTAATCGCTCGGCCTTTGTTTTCAGAAAATTTTCCCCTCCGGCGATTGACGCGAAGTCATCATAAAAACAAGAACTCAGTCGGCGCTTGCGGACACCCGCTTTATCATCGCCAATTTCACCGCCCTCGTCCACCAGATCGAAGCAATAGCAGGTCGGACAGGCCACTGTGCATTTTCCGCACATGATGCAGTCCTTGGCAAATTCTTCCCAGAATTTTTTATCATTAATCACTTTTTTCATCTGTTCCTTCAGCTTCTGCGATTTAGGATCAAGCACCCCACCTTCGATCGAACCTTTGAAATCAATATGCTCATATTCATTAAAACCAAATTTTTCCAAAGTCTTTTGGCCAAGCCTGGATCCGGTAAAAATCTTTGGCTCCCCTTTTTTGCGGTGATCCAGCAGTATATCAAATTTCAGTCTTTCCAAAACGTTTTCTTCAAAGATACTCAGAAATTTGGCATCTTCTGGGACAACACATTGGCCGACAATCAGTGTATTTTGACGGTGAGCCTGATAATGCGGATCCTTTGCGAACATCTGGTCAAACAGGATCAGCGCCTTCAGATCCACCAGCGACAAACCAAAAATAACTTGCGGTGTTATAGTTTTCTTGACCTTGGGACTGGTAAAATCAAAAAGAACCTCTTCATGAGGCAGTAAAAACTGTTTAAAAGAATTCTTCGGCAGACGCAATGAAGCTGACATTTCACCCGGATTATATACCCGCTGAAATAAAAGTTCATTCTCCCTCTCAACCGGCGCAAAAACAACGTATTTTTTCAGAAGAAATTCAAGAAGTTTTGATGTGTTGAATTTAGCCATAATCTTGTGTATATTATAACCTTTTTCTACAAATTGATAAAGCAACTTGTACTGGCGATTAATATCAGATACAATTGTAATAATTGGCTTATGTCAACAATTTTTTTTACAAATCCAAAGCTTCCCGTTAATCTAAAAAGTAACCAAAAAATGGTTGACTTTCATGTACATTCAAACTATTCGCTAGACGGAACCATCTCGGTTGCAAAACTACTAAAAACAGCCAGGAAAATGGACCTGGGATTGGCGATCTGCGATCATAATGAAATAAGAGGATCAATGGAGGCGAGTCAGCAGTCTGATGTTGTAATTATACCCGGCATTGAAGTTAACTGCAGTAACGGAACACATGTACTTTTGTATTTTAAAACACAGGGTGAACTTAGGTATTTTTTCGATTCGGTGATAAAACCGAACAAGCAACCCGGCGCATTTGTGATTAATCTCCTACCAAAAGAACTGATTGAAAAAGCGAGGGGCTTTAATTGCATTATCTCGATGCCCCATCCGTTCGTACTTGGTAAAGGCGGAGTGCAACGGGCGATAACTGCCGGCACGATTGAACAATCATTCATTGCAGAAAATGTGGATATTATTGAAGGTATCAACGGCATGGCCACACGAGAGCAGAACCAAAGTGCAATTAATTGGGCAAAAAAAATGAATAAGCCGATGCTGGCCGGAAGCGACGGACATGTGATCTGGCAGATTGGCACGGTGGCATCCGAGGTTACTGGTAATAACACAGAAGAAATCTTCCACAATTTAAAAAACAGCAGTCAGTCAACCGGATTAGAAATTGGCGGATGGAAAAATAAATTAACAACCCTGGTGAAAGAGATGCACCTGATTTCCAGAAAAGAAGGAATAAAAATTCTTGCTAACCAAATAAAAAGAAATATTAAAAAAAGATGAACGCATTGACCAGATTTCTGCAGGGTATTTTGAAACATGTCGATTTAGGTTTGCAAAAAATTGCCAGGCTTATTCCCGATATGATCACTCCGAATTTTCTTACCCTTCTGCGGATACTTTTTTTGGCCCCGATTATTCTGGCGATCCAGCAGGAACGCTACATTCTGGCTACAGTACTGTTCCTTTTTGCCTATCTCCTCGATATTCTGGACGGTCCCCTGGCGCGGGTTAAAAATCAAGTGAGTGAATTCGGTAAAGTATTTGATCCGACAGCGGACAAAGTTGTTTTTATAACTGTACTAATTATCTTGGGATGGCAATCCCTGCCCCATTCCCTGATTTATATCATTATCGGACTGGAAGTGTTTCTGGTTCTGCTCGTCGTCATTTTTGCACCCTTAGCGAAGAAAATAGGAATAGAATTTCAGCTGGGCGCGAATGTGTACGGGAAAATAAAAATGCTGTTTCAAACCGTCGGTACGATTGCCTTGTTTATCACTTTGATGTTAGATGCCGGCACAACCCCGGTTACTGTAATTTTCAGTATCGCTTCTTTGTTCAGTGCGTTAAGCATCCTTGGTCACCTTTTGGCAGTAAAGAGGATACCAAAATCCCCACTGGTATAAACAACGGGGATTTTTTCTTAAACCGCTTTGTTCAGGCGGTTTTATTATATACTGGTGTTGGTATTGATATTCATGTCAGGAATTGCCAGCTCTTCCACAACTACCCCTCTTCCTCTGGCCGCAACATCATTTTCAAGATCCGATGTGATGGCACGGTCTTTCACTAATATGTCAAAACCGGTGAAGCTGTCGCGGGCACTTAAAATACTTTCCTGTGTCAGCATGACCAGTTTTCCCACCTGCTCAACAGTCGGCGTAATACTGATATCAAATGTTGCCTGTGCAATCGGCTTTAATGTACCCGAATTGGCGGGTAAGCTCTTTATTTCCCAGGTCACAATCCGAGTTGCACTGTCAAATGTTATTTTGGTATCGGAACTGCCGATTGCATTACTGTTCCAACTGACATCTTCCGGCAATAAGGCAGTGACTTTTACATTTTTGATATCATTATATAAATTTGCGGCAGTCCAAAATACCCGATACGTTGTCGCCTCACCCACCATCGGAGGGATCGGTCCCGTACCCAGTTTTTCCAGATCATCTGAATAGAAGCGCGCCTCTGTTTCGAGCGTTACCATGCTGTTCAGTTTAATGGTAACATGGTTGCTTTCGCTCTTTGCTTCAAAGTTACCAGTATCTTCCGCCACCAGTGAATCAGCCTTAATAAATGTTTCTACGGAAAAATTATTGTCAGTTGACTTCTGCGGGGAAAGCGAAGCAACAACCGGAATTTTGAAAATAAAACTGCCTTCCTTTCCGGGAATTACGGACTCCAGGTCCTTTATTTCATCCGATCGCCAGGTGATTGTTTTATTTTCTTCATCAAATACTCCTTTGTTATCATCTTCAATCGAACCAAAATCCAGAATTTGCGTATCAGAATTGAATACTGCCTGAACAGCCACATTGGACAGTTTGAGATCACTGGCATTCTGATAGGAAACTTTAAATTCCAGCAGATCGCCCGAATTGACCAAATGTTCCTGATTATATTCATTGACAGTGAACTGAACAATCAGCTCCGGTTTTACAATATATATTATTGCCGTCTTTTCATTCTGCAGTCGGAAGTCACCATTCTTCATAACAATCCCCAACTGCATTTTCAGCTCCTGCGTATCGCCGGGATTTCCTGTGAAAACCCCCTTTAGTTTGATAATCTGTTCCGCTTCACTACTTAGCTCCTTGATCAGCCAGGATTGTTTGTCATCCTGCATTTCCGGTTCTGAACTTTTTATCTCAAAACCATCCGGCAAAGTCGCGGCAACTCTGACATTTGTCAGATTAATTTCAGAATTATTCTTTACTGAAATCTCTATGTCTGTTTCCTGCCCGCTGACAATCCGAAGCGGGGCTTTCAAATCCAGATCAAATATTGACGATGTGATTTCCAGGGAGTGCGACGCCTTTTCTTTAAATGAAGAGCTAAAATTGGCAGGCATATAATCCATGGTCGCTTGGAAAGTTTTTGTTTCATCAATTTCGCCGATCACTTGACCGTAAATTTTTATTTTTCCGCCCATACCACTTGGGATGCTTTTTAACTGCCAGAAAGTATGCGCTTCGTTATTCGCCTCGGGTTCGGAGCGGGAAAAATGAAATCCTTCGGGATATTGTATTGTCAGATCCGCTTCATTAATCGCTACGTTTTCTTTATTCAAATATGAAATCTCAAACAGTATTTCTTCCCCGGATGAGATTTCCTTTGGCGCTGTAATTTTTAATTCGATACTTGCTCCTCCATCATTCTTTCCTCTGTTGAAAATGAAAAAACCCGCGACGCTGGCAACAGCCAGCATGAATAAGAAAGCAATTATGAAATAACTTAATAATCTCTTTTTTGTAAGCTTTTTGCGGTCCATTTTAGTCATATCTGTTTTTTCCGGCTGATCTTCCCGATAAATAGATGTGATTGTTTCCAGCCCTTCCTGAACAGTATCATTTTTTTCACTGCTAACCTTACCGGACTTCTTCAAACCGCCGTTATTAGTCGGTTTATTATAATTGATTTTTATTTTTTTATCTGCCATATAATATCGGATTATTAAACGATAAGGGATGAAAGAAATGAATAGGAACGGATTTGTCGCTCACCGATCATTAGGATAAAATTGTTAACTATTTTTCTCACTTCCGAAAGAGTCCCCAGTTCCAGATTTTTCAGCTTTGTATTGGCAAGTGTTTTCTGGCTCATCAGGCGCAGTACCTTAATGGCGGTGGAAGAAACCGGATATAATGATTCTTCTTTTTGCCTGCACGACGGGCAAACTACGCTAAGGTGCCGGTCGCTGATATAATTTTTTTCTTCCTGCACGTCTTTTTTACAGTAGAAACAGGCGCCGAATGCCGGAGCAAACCCCTGTGAAGAACAGAGCAATAAAATATAGGAGAGCGTGATCAGAACCAGATCATGAATATTTGCGCTTTCCCGATTCCTTAAGAGGTATTGATCGATGGAAGAGTAGGCGTCTTTGATCAGGGTGAATACTTTCGGATCGGACTGATGACCATGAATAATGCTGTCCACCGCTTCATTAAAATATACTGACAAAGCAATGCTTTCTAAATTCGATTTCAAACTGGGGAAATTATCCAAAAGTTTCGTACCGGCAATCCGGTCCTGGATCTTTCCCTGTGCAACCATGATATCGACAACACCAAACGGTTCCAGATGACCGGCCATCTTACTGCCGATCTTTCTGGTACCTTTCACAACCAGATCCACCTTGCCTTTTTCCTTGGTGAAGATTGTCAGTAGCTGATCATATTCCCTGCCGGCTCTTTTTTTCAGCACAATTGCTTCAGAGCGATAAGTAGCCATTAACTTTTCTTTTCGATACCTACCGTGATTAGCTTGCCGTTTACATTCACCACTTTTTCAAACTTTGCTTTTTTCTTTTTGTCATATTCCTGGACGGATATTGCCAGAGTTTCTTTCAGCAAGTTACTTTCAAAAAATTCAAAAAATTTCTTCAGATATTCACTGTCGGTTTGATAATAAACAGCGATACGATCCTGGATGGTTAACCCCGCTTTCTTTCTGACACTATTGATCTGCCGGACAATCTCTCGCAGGATTCCTTCTTCCACCAGCTCGTCCGTCAGGGTAATGTCCAGGGAAATTTTGATTTCTGTTTCATCTTTTTTGATCCAATCCGAACCCCCGGGCAGTTTGCCGTCATGTTTCTGATGTAATTTCGTAACCTCTTTTACATTCAGTTCATCCTGAAGAATATCAGAAAACTCCTCCTTGAATTCTGAAGCGATAACCAGCTGACTTAAAGGCTGTCTGACTTTTATTTTTGCTTCCGCACGGGCGGAATGAGCAAGTTCCGCAATATCCCTGATGCGCTGCATTTCTTCGATCAACCCCTGATCAACCGGCGCTTTATCTTTTGCCGGCCAATCCTCGAGATGTACCGATTCCTTCCATTCGTATTTGTCTTTATTCAAAACAGATTTCAGTTCTTGATAAAGTGTCTCGGCAATAAACGGCATAAACGGCGCCAGTATTTTGGTCAACGTCAGCAAAACTTCTTTCAGTGTTTCGAGTGCCACCATGCGGTCTGCGGAATCTTTCGGCTGTTTGAACCGATCTCGGGATCTGCGGACATACCAGGTTGATAAATCCTGGACAAAACTTTCTATTTTCCTGCCCGCTTCGGTGATCTGGTATTTATCCAGCGAATCAGTTACCTCACCAACCAGTTTGTGCATTCTGGCCAATATCCAATGATCCATAATGTGCTTGGAAAGAATCTTCTTTTCGGGCATGCCTTCTTTGGCAAAAGTTTTGAAGAATACAACCACATTCCAAAGAATCAAAAGCTGTTTTTTTACGACTTCGTTCACACCAATTTCATCAAAATTTTTCGATTCGCCCGGCTGGTTCATGGTATACAAATACCAGCGCAAAGCATCAACGCCGTATTTATTTATTATCTCCATGGGATTAACCGTATTGCCTTTGGACTTGCTCATTTTCTGACCCTTCTTGTCCAGAATCAAGCCTAAACAAATCACATTTTTATAAGGCGCTCCCTTACCTAAAAGTGTGGATACCGCCAGCAATGTATAAAACCAACCGCGGGTCTGGTCAATCGCTTCGGAAATATAATCTGCGGGAAATGCTTCATTGGCATCAATAAAATTTTTATTCTCAAAAGGATAATGCCACTGGGCATAAGGCATGGAACCGGAATCAAACCAGGCATCCAGAACCTCCGGTACACGTTTCATTTCGCCGTCACATTTTTCGCATTTAAAAGTAACTTTATCAATAAACGGACGGTGCGGGTCAAATGATTTCGGCAGTTTTTTACCGGAATATTTCGCCAGCTCTTCATATGATCCGATACAGATTCTATGCACGCATTTGTCACACTCCCAGATCGGCAGCGGTGTGCCCCAATAACGTTCACGGGAAAGTGCCCAGTCTTTTACTTCATTAATCCACTCGCCGAAGCGCCCTTCTTTAATATGGTTCGGTACCCAGTTAATCGCCTGGTTGTTTTTAATCAGCTGATCGCGTACTGCGGTCATTTTGATAAACCAGGAATCTTTCGCATAATATAGCAGTGGGGTATTACAGCGCCAGCAGAACGGATAAGTATGTTTAATTGTTTCCGCCCAATACATCAGCCCGCGGTCTTTCAAGTCGGAGACGATTCTGGGATCAGCGGTTTTAACAAACAGTCCCGCGAATGACCCGGCTTCTTCAGTAAATTTTCCTTCCAGATCAATCAGATGATGTTTCGGCAGATTATATTCCTTGCCCAGTTCAAAGTCATCAACTCCGTACATTACCGCGGTATGCACAATCCCCGTACCGTCATCAACGGAAACAAAATCCGCCGGCAGGACGTAATGCGATTTTTCCTTATGCTGAACAAAATTATAGAGCGGTTCGTACTCTAAATTTACCAGGTCTTTCCCTTTTATTTTTTTGATTACTTTATAATTGCCACGCAAAACTCCCAGACGCGCTTCCGCCAAGATCAATATCTCTTTGTGGTGTTCAACTTTGACATAATCCACCTTTTCTCCGACTGCAAGCGCCACGTTGGAAGGCAGAGTCCACGGCGTAGTGGTCCAGACCAGGAAATATTCGTTATCCTTTTTTCCCTTAACTTTAAATTTGATGAAAACTGAAGGGTCCTCCGTATTTTCCTTATACCCCTGGGCCAGTTCGTGCGAAGATAATGACGTCCCGCAACGGGAACAGTATGGAACAACTTTATAATCACGATACAAAAGTTCTTTATCCCAAATCTGTTTAATAATCCACCAGAGCGTTTCAATGTAGCCGTTGTCGTAGGTCACGTACGGATTTTTCAAATCAACCCAGAAAGCGATCCGCTCCGTCATCTTTTCCCACTCATCTTTATACTCCCAGACGCTTTCTTTGCATTTTTTGTTGAATTTTTCAATGCCGTATTTTTCAATGTCCGGTTTGCCGGAAATACCCAGTTTCTTTTCAATCTCCAGTTCTACAGGCAACCCTTGAGTATCCCAGCCCGCTTTGCGGTTGACCCGGAACCCCTGCATCGTTTTGTAACGCGGAATCAGATCCTTAAAAGCCCTGGCTAATACATGATGGATTCCCGGTTTTCCATTGGCGGTCGGCGGTCCTTCAAAGAAAATAAACTCTTTTTCTTTGTTCTTTTCAATGCTTTTCTCAAATATGCTCTTCTCCTGCCAAAACGAAAGAATCTCCTCTTCTAGTTTGGGGAAATTCACACCAATAAATTCGGGTTTCTGTTTATTTTTATCCATAATATATTGTGAATATGTTTATTATAGAAGAAAAACCATCCTTTGACAACATGGTCTTTAAATGGCATTAAACACCTCTCCCGGGAATTATTTCTCAATCTAAGAACCCGGCAAGTCCTTCCCCTCCTTTTAAAGGAGGGGAGCAGAGTATTATTACTATTATAAAATCATGTTCCAGAGGGGTGGTAAACCCAAGGGTAATTGACGGCACTCCCGCTCCATGTCATCTTCGGGCTTGCCCGCCTTGCCGGCGAGGCAGGACCCGGAGATCCATTTACAATACAGCCTTCGATTCCGCTCCGCTACACTCAGGCAATATTTCCTGAGCGAACGAAGAGAGTCGAAGGATGTGTGTTATTCCGGGGGTCTTCTCCTGTTTCTTTCTATCATCTTTCCATGCATCCCCGGTCCCCAGCTTTTGGTTGATTCTTTCTATTATTCTACAAAACCAATGTACATTTGAAAAACAAAAAAGTGCCCATCAGAACACTTTCAACTGTTATACTAATTTCTAATCTAAATTGACTCTTGATTTTTCCAATCCTAATTCTCTGGAAAGTAATGTTTGACCAAACTTTTCTAATTGTAGTTTCATATGATTATTTATTTTTAACATAGTCAATACCGATCTTCCATACTCCTTTTTCCAAAAAAGCTTCAATGGTTTGCCGGGTGGCCTTGTTTATCAAATTTGAATGGGAAAGTTTATTTTCCCTGGCATATTCAACCAGAGAAATAATTTTTTTACCCTCCAAATACGCCAACCGCTTGTGATAGCTATTAGTCAATGCTTTACCGACTATTTCCTCCATGATTGAAGTATCGTTTTTCAGATCAAAGTCTCTAAATGCGTCATAATATTTTTTCCGATCAATAAATTTTATATTTATCGGAACAAACCCTTCGCGAATTAGAGCGTAATTATTTATCACTCTTCCAATACGACCATTGCCGTCACAAAATGGATGGATATATTCAAAAGTCAAATGCAATTTTGCAATTCGCTTGATAATGTTTTCATGACTGGCTGCGTTATATTCGACCAACATTTTTTCCAAACGTTCTACTACTTCTTTCGGATTTGGCGCAATATGACTCCCAACCCGCACAAATTCATTGTCTTTCCTGAATCGGCCGGCAATATCACCCCGAATATTGGAAATCAACATTTTATGCAGTGACAAAATCATATCTAAGGAAAGTTCTTCTTTCTTAGCTTTTTTATCAATGTATGATACCACACTAGCCAAATTTTTGGCTTCAAAAATTTCACGCTCGGAAATAAAACGATTCAGATCAATCTGCAATAATATTTTTTCTGTTTCTTCAAGCGAAAGAGTGCTATTTTCAATAGCATTGGAATTGTAGACTTGCTCAGCCACTTCGGATTCCGCGATAAGTTTAATCAGCGCGTCTTTGCCGATTAACGCCTTATAGTATCGCTCACGAAGCGAATTTATTTGATTGAAAACCTTGAGTATTTTAGGCATATATAACAATTATATATCGTTTTCACGGTATTGTCAATAAAACCGTGAAAAACTCTCTATTTTATACTACTTTTCACGGTTTTAGCGCCAACCTCCCCTTTCACCCGAATTCAGTGATTTTTGATCAGGCGGAAAACAGGATGCATATTCAAAAAGTCCTGCTTTGACAACATGCATAACTATTGGTAAGCTAGGAAACTTTCCGGCACAAATCAACAACCCAAAGCGAAGGGGGAATCCGATGAAACGCCTGATTTTGCCGGCAATTCTGGTGCTCTTTGCACTTTCTAGTGCCTTGGCGGCAGATACGGTCGAAGTGCTCCTGATGAGCAACGAAGCTGTCCTGCTATCGAACGGCGAGATCTGGGTCCTCGCCCACAAACTGGGATGGAGCAACACCGGACGTGTCGTCCCGATCCCCGCCCGTGAAGTGGCACACCTGCCGTCGAGCGACCGTTTCGTGGACATCCACAACAACGGCTGGGTTCTAGAAGGATCGGGATGGGTCAACTACGGTCCTCCGCCCGCAGTGGCAGGAGGCGTCAAGAAACCGCCAATCACCACCACCGCCCCGCTACCTAGCCGTGGCAACCTGGTTACCTACACAGTCACCAGGCCGGACACTGTGACTGTGTCGGTCGTGGACCCTACTGACCGGGTCGTAGATGTGCTCGTGGACCGAGAATTCCGCGAGGCAGGAACCTACACCATCGACTATGTGCTTACTGAAGAAAACTGGGGTTTCTACGTAGTTAAGCTCGTTGAAGGAAAAACAATCACCAGAACAATTTTGTATCGATAGGTGAATATCGCTCCTTGCCCCCGTCTTATCCCAAGACGGTTTTTTTATTCCAATCAAAAACTCTCCAATTAAAAGAGAGTCAAATTAATATTATATTACTATTTTTTCTTACCAGATATTGTTTTTACATTCTTATGAGAACTTTTTTTTGTTTCTTTTTTTACAATCTTTTTCTTAACAGCCTTCTTATGTTTGTGATACTGCCCCGTTTTCAATCCCCAACTTGCGCAATTTGTTCTACAAACATGTCCACCGTTACTGTCTGTTCTTCCAGGATGAGCAAAAGCAACATTGCTACTTGAAAGAAATAGTACTAATAAAAAAATTAGAAGTTTCTTTTTCATAAAATTATAAAGAAGGCACAATTGAGAAACCCATTACAATAGCAAATCCAATTATTAAAGCTCCAATGATAATTGCTACTCCAATGTTTCCTTTTTTAATTTCTTCCCATTCATTAATAGGTGTAAATTTATCAAACACCCAGAGAAGAATCGGTAGCGCAATTGCCATAGTTATTGCACCTGTTATCCCCCAACCAAATGTGATTAAATATTCTTTAAATATATCCATATTATTAGCTAAATAATTACAATTTCATCCTACCCCTATTTTAGCCAATTATCAAGCGCTGTTTAGTTAAGAAAAAATTGCAAAACATCCTCCAAACCCTGGGGCCCGGCCACCACACCAATACTTCTATTAAATTACCCTTGGGTTTACCACCCCTCCGGAACATGATTTTAAAATAGTAACAATTCTCTACTCCCCTCCTTGATAAGGAGGGGAAGGACATGCCGGGTTCTTAGGTAGAGAAATAATTTCCGGGGGAGGTGTTTAATGTCATTCTCGGACGCCGACATCGGAGGCGATCAGGGAATCCATTACTTTTTGTGGATCTCCGGGTCAAGCCCGAAGATGACAAGATAAAGCCCGATGATGACACCTACTACCCTTATCCCCGTCCGCCTTGGCTTCGCCAAAGGCGAGCCGGGCGGGCCTACTCCCTAAAATAACCTAGACTCAATCTCACTTAATTTCAACGGGATGAATATTGTTTTATGACTGTCCGTCTGGCCCTGCAATATTTCTATATCCGATTTGCGCAGCTTAAGATGCCCTGCCAACAGGCTGACAAGCTCATTATTAGCCTTCCCCTTTTCCGGCGCGGAATTCAGTTTCACTTTCAAAAAATCGCCGGACACACCGACGACTCTGCTTTCCCTTGATTTTGGAATTACTTTAAGAAAGACAATTGTACCTGTTTCTGATTCCTGGTTCCACATGCTATTTTTTTTCTTTCTTTTTCTTATCCTTTTTTTTGCCGACCTCGCGGTATAAATCAATCGTTTCTTTGGCAACCTTGTTCCAGGTAAAATTTTTAGCCTGGACTAATCCCGCCTTGCTCATTCTGTCTCTCAACCTTTTATTCCCTAACACTTTTGCCATCGCTTTTTCAATTTCTGTGATTTTATTCGGGTTCACTAATACCGCAGCATCCCCGGCGACTTCCGGCATGGATGAAACGTTGGAAGTGATTACCGGAATGCCCATACTCATCGCTTCGGCTATGGGTAAACCAAACCCTTCATAAAGCGTGGGGAAAACAAAGCAGGTGGCGTTTTTCATCAGAGCAACTTTATGTTCCTGCGAAACATAGTTTAGAAAACGAATTTTGTAATTGAATTTCTGGTCCTTAATAGTTTTAAATATCTCCTCATACTTCCAGCCTTTTTTGCCGGCAATCACCAGATCATATTCCTTGTACTTTTTGTAATCTTTCACCATCAGCACATTATATGCCTTAATCAAGGCGGTCAGATTTTTCCGGGGTTCGATCGTGCCGATAAATAAAAGGTACTTTTCCGCGATTTTATATTTCTTCTGGATATCTGTTTTAGACACTGACTTCGTTTTCCCTTCCCCCTTTTGTGGCACCACGCCCTCATGAATAACCGTAACTTTGCTTGGAGAGGTTTTGAAAAGTTCAACAATATCTTTTTTCGTTGCCTTTGATACGGCTATTATCCTGGATGCTTTTTTCATGCTCTTTGGCACCAGGATCTTTGTACTGAAAGACTGACCTGATGGAAACCAGGAAGGATGCCGGTAAATAGCCAGATCATGCACAGTCAGAATAATTTTACCGGGGTAGGTCAGCGGGCAGGCATAGGCCGGGGCGTGGAAAACGTCCAGTTTGTTTTTCATCAGCACGGCGGAAATCAGCATATGCGAATAGGTAAACGGCAGGTATCTTTTGTACTGGGAAAACGGGAAGAACTTGATCCGGACATTTTTCTGTTCAAACTCTTTGGTCTTGCCCGCCATCTTGTAATCAAAATACAAATAGTACTCGTTGTGCTTGTCTGTTTTCAGAATATTCTTTACCAAAAAATAGGTATAGTGCCCTACTCCGGCCACTTCACCTTTTGGATTTAATATATTCCTGCAATCAATTCCTATTCTCATAATATAATTTTTTATTTTTATTACATTTTTGTCGGAGCACTCACTCCCATCAGCGCGAGCGCATTCTGCAGAGTAATCTGGGTTGCCTGGATCAGGCGAAGTCTGCCTTCATTAATATTACCTTCTTCAATCACTTTACATTTTGCGTAAAAATCATGAAACTTCTTGGCAATCTCAATCGTGTAAAAAGGAAGACGGTGCACCTCATAACTTTTGCTGATTTCTTTCAAAAGATCGGGGAATTTTATCAGCTCTTTTATTAGAATCAATTCGGTGGGATGGCTCAATTCCGCGTTTACTTTGCTCAGAGTTGCTTCTTCGTTTTTGAGCTTTTCCATTATACTACAAATCCGGGCATGAGCATATTGAACATAATACACCGGGTTTTTACTGGACTTCTTTCTGGCTAGGCTTAGGTCAAAATCCATGTGCGTTGAAACGGCGTACATCAGAAAGAAAAATCTGGTGACGTCCAAACCAACTTCTTCCACCAACTCTTCCAGTGTGATAAAAGAACCGCTCCGTTTGGACATTTTTACTTCATATCCGCCTTCCAAAAGACGGACCAGCTGTACGAATATCACATCCAGTTTTCCTTCATGCCCCAGCGCTTTCAGCGCCGCCTGCAAACGGGGTATTTCGCCGTGGTGATCCGCACCGAGAATATTTACTTTTCTGGAATTGGTTTCAAAATTAACCAGATGATGCGCAATGTCCGTCGCGAAATAAGTCGGCTTGCCGTCTTTCTTAATCAGCACCCGGTCTTTATCATCGCCGAACTCTGTAGACCTGAACCATAACGCTCCATCCTGTTCAAAGGTCAGATTTTTTTCTTTTAACTGTGCGATGGTCTTATCAAATTTCCCCGAGTCCATTAAGGACTTTTCGGAAAACCAGACGTCGTATTTAATATTCAGTTTTTTCTCCAGAAAATCCTTGATCTGTTTTAACATTTTATTCAGAACAGTCATCTTTGTTTTTTCTTTGATCTCGTCAATCTTTTTGACACTGCTCAATGTATAATTTCTCAAAACAAATGAACTGGCCAGGTCTTTGATGTATTCTCCCTGATAACAGTAATCCGGGTACGGAACCGGAATCCCCTTGCGCTGAAGATATCTTCTTAAGACCGACTCGCCCAGAGTATCAACCTGCTTGCCCATGTCGTTTACATAATATTCCCGCTCCACCTGATACCCGACATGTGCCAGAATCTTCGCCAGTGTATCCCCGAGGAATGATCCACGGCCGTTGCCGACATGCAGGGGGCCTGTGGGATTGGCGGAAACAAACTCAACTTGTATTTTTTTCCGATGGCCAAAATTGCTCCTGCCAAAATCTTCCGCTTTATCAAATATTATTTTGGTAGCATCTGAAAGCCAGGCGGGTGATAAATAGAAATTAATAAATCCCGGCGCAGCCAACTCCACTTTTTCCAGAATATCATTATCCGCGATCCTTTTTTGGATTCCTTCGACCAGCTGACTGCCGAGCTCCATGGGACTCTGCCTGAGCGTCCCGGCCAGTTTCAGAGCCACATTACAGGAATAGTCCCCGTACTGATTATTTTGCGGATATTCAATATCAATTTCAGGGATGTCAAAACCGATCAGCTCATTATTCTGTTGCTGCTTCATAATCTCATCCCTGACGATATTTTGTATTTTCTCTTTGATCATTAACTGTATTATAGCTTCTTTAACGATAAAATAAAATGTCTACTCTAGGGTAGTCTGAATGACGTCATTCAGGCAACTCAATATGAGAATGCCTTCATTAGCGATGAAATAAAAATAAATCTCCAGGGTAGCTTGGATGACGTCATCCAAGCTACCCAATACGAGAATGACTTCATTCAAACAACCCAATATGAAAATAACTTCATCCAAGCTACCCTACACAATCCGCGATTGACCGGTGGGTAATTATCCGATATGATAGCGTATCGCCAATTAGACCTGACAATGATAGAATTACTATAGATATTAATGAAAATTATAGCAAAAAACAAGCGCGCCTATTTTGACTACTTTGTTGAGGAAACACTGGAGGCCGGTTTAGTTTTGACCGGGCCGGAAGTGAAATCAGCTAAAGCAGGCCACGTCAACCTCAAAGGCAGTTTTGTTTCTTTAATCGACGGCATTCCAAAAATTGTAAACTGCCACATATCATCATACAAGCATGCTAAAACCAAGCAAAGCAACTATGATCCGACCGGACCCAGAAAACTGCTGTTAAACAGGAAAGAGGTGTCATCATTGATCGGATTATCACAGCAAAAAGGCTTGACATTACTGCCACTTTCTATTTATACTAAGAACGGATTTGTTAAAGTCGAGCTTGGTTTATGCAAGGGCAAGAAGAAACACGACAAGCGTGACATTCTGAAGAAAAAAGCGGTCAACAGGGAAATTGCCCAGGCCATCCGCGACAAGACAAGCCGCTAGTAAACATCATGGGGATGTTACAAAATCGACAGTAAGTTCATTATAGAACCAGCAAATCGGAGCTCCGGGAACTCCGTTATCAATCCTGGAACAATCATAAATGCCAAATCATTTATGTCCAGAGTAAAGACTGCATTTGCATCTTTATCTTTGGCACCCGCAGTAGCCTAAAACCTACTGCCATCCGTTTTGCTGATGCTCGATGGGCAAATAACGGGTGTCATATTATCGAGATTACTGGTTCAAGCGCTCCAGATGAATCAGGACACCAAAATGGAGACCGATACTTACGGCTTTGTTTGCTCTATACGTAAGTATTTAAACTTAGAGCAAACTATATTTGTAGAAGGTTTTATGGTTTCTTGCTAGACAGGGGTGAAAAGCCCCTCATCTCCACCACTCGACTCATCACGCTTTGCGTGATTCGCTCGTGGTCTTCGACCACTTTCATTAATACAATTAATAATTAAGCATCACAACTATTTACAACAAATTCAACAAACCGATTGATCGAGGGCCGAGAAAAAACAGTTTTATTCGAGCCACCGAAGTTCTATTAATTGATGAACAGGGAAATAAGTTGGGCACCGTTCCGATTGCAGAAGCACAGCAGATGGCTATAGATCAGGGAATTGATCTTGTTGAAGTTTCAACCGGAGCCACCCCTCCGGTATGTAAATTGGTTGATTTCGGAAAATACCAGTACCGGAAAGATAAAGCGGAACGTAAACAAAAAGCCAAACAGAAAAAGGTAGAGATCAAAGGAATCAGGCTAACCTTAAAAATCGGCAAACACGATATTGATGTCAGGCTGAAACAAGCCTCAAAGTTCCTGGACCAGGGTGATAAAGTAAAGATTGAAATGATGCTCAAAGGTAGAGAGAAAGCCCATTTTGACCTGGCTAAAGAAATATTTGAAAATTTTCATGCGAGTTTAGGTGATACCATTTTGATTGAACAGCCGATTGTCAGAAAAGGCGCAAAATTGATCAGTATCATTGCAAAAAAGTAAATTACTAATTACCAATTACTAATCACCAATTACCAGTTACCACTTACAAATTACTAATTACTAATTACGAATTACCAACTACTAAACAAACCAAATGCCGAAAATCAAAACTCATAAAGCAACAAGCAAACGAATCAGAGTAACCAAGCCAAGCAAGAGAGGTAAGAAATCAATTAAAATGATTCAGCGCACTTCCGGACAGGATCATTTCAACTCTCGTGATTCAGGCGAGGAAACTATTCGGAAACGAAGAGACAAAGTCATTCACAAGACCAATGTCAAATCAATTGAAAAATTGATGCCCTATCGATAAACTTTATAAAATATAACTGATACAAAATAATGCCTAGAGTAAAAAGAGGAACCGCGCATGTAAAAAGGAGAAAAAACCTTTTAGCACGCACCAAGGGTTACAAATGGGGACGCAAGAAAAAGATTAAAGAAGCCAAGACCGCGGTCTTAAAAGCCGGCGCTCACGCATTCCGTGACCGACGCGCCAAAAAAAGATCCGCCCGCAGTGTCTGGCAGATTCGAATCAACGCCGCCGTCAGAGAAGAAGGATTGTCTTATTCCAAATTCATCGACCTGCTGAAAAAATCCAAAGTGGAAATCGACCGCAAAGTTCTTTCGGAACTGGCGCAGAAGAATCCGGAAGTTTTCAAGGCAATCGTCAAACTGGTGCAAAAATAGTTTCTAAATAAACAACGTAGGCGCGAATTCGAATTCGCGCCTACGTTTTTGTTTTATTCAAATTACCATCGTTTGCGGTCGTAGATGATGGTTCCAATAACAATCCCGATAAAATCAATCCCGGCATCCCACAGCGAACCGCTTCTGCCCGGCACGAAAACCTGGTGGAACTCGTCAGACAAAGCATAAAGTAATGATACCAGTATCCCGGCCGCGATAATTTCCAGGTATAACATATTCTGATGTTTAACCGTTCCGGTTTTCAGGTCTCTTTTAATTTCATCATTATTAAAAAACATTCTCAGCAGTAAAATTACCAAAAGCCCGTATTCCGCCATGTGGGCTATTTTCCTCAAAACCAAATCAAAAGTATTCGGCAATCCGCTCTGTAAATCAGGGATTGATGATAAATAGAAAATTAGCCCGGCCAAAAGCAGCGGCGGAAGGTAATAGTAAATAAGTTTCTTATATCTGTTCATATGACCATTTCATTATATGTTAACAAAATAATATTGCAAGCATTTTAGCTAATAATAGCCAAAATTATCTTCTTAAGTATTGACAAAATGCAGATTTAGGTATATACTACGCGGTTAACAATTGAATAGGTAGAGGAGAGAATCTTTAGCAAAAATCGCCTTACGTCTGGATATTGCAACCTCAAATTATAGTATGCAGACGTAAGGCCTTTTTCTTGTAAGTTGTCCAACAAACAACGAGAAACCGCCTTTAACGATAGACGCGCGGCAGTGGCAATTCACCAGCACTGCCTTTGACAACCTACCCCACCCTGGGAGGAAAATAATGTTCAAGTTCCGCACGATTCTCATGGCCGTCATCCTGATGGCCGTCATGTTCATCACCGTCACCGCTTCTGCCGACACGGAGGTCACATTGACCAACGCTCAGCTAGAGCAGATCCTGAACTCCGGCAACGTCGCCACGGCCGATTCCATGACGATCACAATTCGGGTGATCGATAGAGATGCGGTCCCATCAACTTATACATTTTTTATGGAGGCAGCTATAATAGCTCTGATAATAATGGCCTTCGGTAACGTTGTGGCGATCTGCATCATACTGATCATGAAGCTGTTTTCGAGACTCTTCGGCAAGTGAACGCGGCGGTCCTATTCCTGGATCGCCATTGACAACCGCCCTCTCTGGGAGGAAACGAAGATGAAGTTCCGCACTCTGACCATGGCCGTCACCCTGATGGCCGCCCTGTCCATCGCCAACGTCTTCGCCGCGACGCCGGAGGTCACACTGACCACCGCACAGCAGGAGCAAGTGCTCCAGCTGCAGGCCGCCGGCAAGATCACCCAGGCCGACAGTCTGAAGGCTGTATTCACTGCCCAGACCACGCTCGACCTGCAGAAGGCAGCTGCCAGAGCCGAGCTCAGGAAGCTCGCGGCCAAGAAGCAGTCCGAACGGGAAGCCGTTTGGGCCAAGGCCGTCAGCAAGCTCACCTTCGAGGAGAGCATGCAGTGGGCGGCTGACGATTCCACCGGAAGTCAAGAGGAGAAGCTGGGCTGGCTCAACAACCGTTGGGTCGAAAGGTACGGCTTCAAGACCTTCGACGAGAAAGCAACCCTGGATGAAGTCCTGGATTCCATGTGGTTCCAGGTCAACGAACGTCGCGCCGCTGCCAAGCAGCGCATCGAGATCGACACGCGCGTGCGGGCCGCGATCAATCCCCTGCGGGCCGACCTGGAGGAGAAGATTAACGCCGGCGCCGACGCTGACGTCAAACTGGCCCAGATCATCGGCAACCTCAACGAGGAGGTCGTCGACCTGCAGGCCCAGATCGCCGAGATCAAGACCTGGCAGACCTCCGCAGATTCCAAGTTCGAAATTCTGCTGAACACCGCAAACGCCGGCCGCGTGAATATCGCGGCCTGTATGGAGGCCCTCAAGTACGCCAAGTACAATGGGTCGCCAGAGAACGCCAAGCATGCGGCGAAATTCGTCGCCAATGCGAAGGCGAACACCCAGCCGGTGACGTTCCCCGAGAACGACACCGAGTAGCTGCGAATCCGATTCGCAGCACCGCTCTTTCGGTCGAACCTCGTTCGACCACCCCTCGTTCCATAGAAAGGTTCCCATCTATACCAAGCATTACGTCTTGGCAACTTGCAGATGATCGGAACCTTTTTTCTTTACCAAAAACAGTAGGCGCGAATACGTATTCGCGCCTACTTATTATTTTGAGCCCTGCTTTTTATTATGCTTTCAGTTTACTCAACCTGGCATCAATCACTTCAATAATCGCGTTATTCCCCCTAGTAACAGCTGCTAACACTTCCGTATCGGATCCATAAGGAGGGTTAGCTTTAATTTCTTCAATCACTCCCCTGGCTCCTTCCCTAATATTTTCCAGCAAAGTCGTGTTGTTAATTTTTGCAATATCATCCAGACCAATACCGTCAAGCGCCTTTAATACTTCCGGCGAAACATTGTCCATATCTGATAGAATACCGGTTACCAGGTTTTCCATGGCAAGTTTGACATCCAGCGGTGATGCCGGAATTTCTACACTTGATTCTATGTTGGTAGGGATGCTTTCAGCCGGTGAATTTTTGAATACATCTCCATATATTTTTTCTGTGTGCTCGATCGCTCTTTCAATCTGCTGTCTCATGAATTCCGCTTCTGGCGAATTACCCTGACCAGCTGCTTGCATTGAACTCAATACACTGCGATGCAGATCAATCTTCCCGGCTTCCATTTCAACTTTATCAATATTTAATTGAATATCACCTTTTTTACCTGCCGCTTCCCAAGCGCTTTTAATTTTTTCCCTGAAATTATCCTGCAGAGAACCGGATTCACCGCTTGTAGATCCTTCTACATTAACACCCGTCACATTACCGGTATTATCATAAGTAAAACGCGCTGTAATTCCGTCTGGTGTTTTTACTGTTTCTAACTGATCACCGGCTGTTTCAGCTGCTGAACTTGCGTCAGGTGCAACCGGGATTTCAGGTGGCGTTGTGCCTAGATTCTCTGCGCCCTGAATATGTATTATCTTGCCCGCGGATGTGACTTCTTGTATAGCTTTTAAACCATCCGTATCTGTAACAATAACTCTCATATTTCCATTTTCCGTCATCTTAAAATCCACTGCTTGTGTCGTACCGGCATTCATATCTGGCCCCGGTTCAGGTATAAAGTCAATCTTATGAAGCAACTTATCACCGATAATTTGCCCGTTAAAAATTCTTATGCCATTCTGCCTCATAAAATGATCCGCTTCCGGCGTGGCTTTGATCGTCATACCTTCCGGTATTTCGGTCTTAGGAATAGGGTTGAGACTGCTGCGTGGAATTTCGCGCGCGCTGTCAGTGCTTTCGGCTGGTTTGGTATCAGTGGTATTATTATCAGGCGTTACTGCATTATCGGTAGTTTTCAAGTCCAACAATTCATCGTCATCATCTGCATCAGTTCCAACACTCGCATCCCCAATAATATCATCGTCAGTGTCATCCAAATTATTCGCTTCAATCCTTTGTGCCTCAATCCTATTTGCCTCTTCCAGCAGTTTCGCATGCCCGGCTTCGCTGTCCAGTGGTATTGGTTGATCAAAATGCGTATCGCCGATTCCAGATATCATACCGTGATCTACAGGTACAAGTTCACCCGCGAGTTTAAATGATCCAGTATTTTCGTCGTTGACTTCAATATTAGTAATGTTTTTATCAAGACCAGTTTGCTCTCCCGTATCATCAACCAAATCGTTAAACGCACGGGCTTCTGCATGCTCAATCTGCGCCTGATCCAGATTTACTTCCGCACCAATCGGCTTAGCCATATCCGCCCATGTTTCATTTTTAATATTATTTAAATATTCTATTGCACCGGAGTTACCTACATTATCTGCTGTAATAAGTTGCTCCGCATGAGCCGTTAATTTTGACAGAACTTCCTCATGAAACCCGGCAAAGTTTGTGATTGCTAATTTTCCATCCGCAACCGTTACGTATTTTGCAAAGGTTTCCGCAGAAACTCCTGCTATATCATGCCCTTCTGACAGCGCAGTCATGTTTGCACCGACATTTAAAATTCTAGCTCCTTCCAGGTTCGTAATCTCACCACCGATATTTGCATCATCCAGCGCCATACGGTAAAACACCTGCTCCAAAAATTTAGGAGCCCCTTCCTTGCCTAGATCAAGCGCAAGGTCAACTTTGGCATCCGCGGTTTCCGTCTGGAATCCGGCATGCTCAATTGACGGGTGTTCAATTGGGAAACGTCCGGCTAAAACAGCATCGTGTCCAATCAGTCCTTTACTCTCCCAGGCTGCTAAAAGCTTGTCTGCGTTTTCTTTATTTTCTCCGGCAAGTTCGGCAATAACCTTTTTCAATTCTTCCGGCGAAACCTGGCCTTCAAATGAGTTTACTCCTAATGCTTTCTCTAATCCAACAAGCGCTCGAGACTCCTGAATAGAATTAGCAATTTCGGGATGCGTGCCCTGCCAGGATTTAAGCAGTTCATCCGCCGAATCGGCATTTACTCCCTGCAATTGAGCTGCTACCTTTTGCACATCTTCAGGAGTTATACCATCCGCTGAATCTACTCCAAAGCTTGATTCTAAATTTATTATTCTTTGTTCATTTAACATCCAGGATGTAGGTTGTTCTGCTCCAACCAGCGGTTCTACCTTAGGAGGGATAGAATCTGTTCCTGCCACGGCATTTGAAGCAACTGCCTCACGCGGTGCACTCAAATTTTCACCGGATTTAGGAATATTGGTTTCAGCCGGAGCGCTGGGTTCCACCTGCGCGTCAGGAACCGCTCCCCCTTGGACTCCCGCATTTTTAAGTGCGTCATATTTCAAAGTCTCCGCTGTAATCGGTCCTGGTGTAGGCTCTACCTCAGCAACCTGGGCAACTCTGCTAGCTTCCGCCGCTGATATTGCACCCGAGTGTTCTGCGTGCGGTGTATTAAGTGCCGCAGTGTCTTCTGGAGTGAATGCCCCTGCTGAAGGAGCCACGCCCTTTGCCAAATTCTCTGATTGTGCAGCATCCGGTGCATGACCATGTAAACCTTTAAATAATCCAAAAGTTCGGTGGAATGTTTCTTGCCAATTTAGTGTTAATAAAACGGCTTTAGCAGCATCACCGCTACCGTTCATTACAGCAGTCCATGCTTTCTGAACCTCTTCTGACCTTTCTATCGCATGCTGAATTGATTTACTGAATGTACCCGAACCATAGTCTCTCACTTCATCAAAACCAGCCAATGCAATCATTGCCGGTACCATTGCCTTTGCCCAAGTACCCGCTACAGCCATATTTTTCTTTCTTCCTTTCTCCATACCTTTCAGTCTGCCTTGGCCAAACATCTCCCGAGCCATATCCCAGAGCCCATCAACAATCAGTTCTTTTGGTGTTACTCTTTCACCATCTTTTTTTGCATCGTGTAGATTTTTGAATCTTTCACCTAAAGCAATTGCACCACTTGCGGCGAGACGAATTGTAAATGCACCTGACACAACACCCACTCCACCCACCACCGTCTCTTTAACATAATCCATCTTCTTTGCTTTTTCCCCTACATTTTCATCCAAATCACTGCTGATCTCACCTTCAATTGCATGTTGTAAGGCATTTAACCTTCTTGCTTTTTCAGCGTCACGGCGATCAAGTTCAATATCAATATCTGCCGCCATTTGAGCATGTATTTCTGCTTCACCTTTGATCCACCTTTCTTCCAATAATCTAAGTCTTTCTTCCAGCTTTACTTTTTTTTCTTGAGAAAGAAATTTGGATTCTTTAATTTCTTTTCTCATTGAATTCATTCTTTGTTGAATTCTAACATCTCCTGTTTCTGATTCACCTACATTCAGCTGATCTAATCTCGCCCTGATCTGTTTTTTCTCATCTTCATCTGTCGTTGAATCTAATCTCTTCCTCAAATTTTTCTCCTCTGCAAGTATCCCCATAATCCTTCCAGCTTCGCTTAATCTGGCATTTCTTTTTGCCCATCGATCAGCAAGTCGAAAAGCCGTTCCGGCACCAAATAATTTAGTAACTCCAGCTGCAAATTTACCGGCGTTCCAGGCGGTCTCCTCCCATGCGCTCGCATGATCTTTTTCTTTTTGACTTATGTATTCACCTTTCCACATTCTACCCAAAATTGCACCCTTTTTTTCAGGTACACTGACATTCTCTTCTCCTAAATTTTGCCTGATTAGTGCTCCTAGTCGGGTTAAATCCACGGAACTTAAAGTGTCGTTTTCCGGTTTAGCATCTTTCTTTAGCAATTCCATTATCTCCGGATAATTGGGATTATCTTTATCCAATATATTCATTGACACGTTCTCCTGAAATTTTCTAACAAGTCCGGATCCGTCGCCATGATCTACACCAACAGAATTTTTGCTATATATTTCCCATCCCAGTTGCCTGCTAGCAATTTGATCCTGAAGCACTTCGTCTTTAAGCGGGTCCCCAATACGATATCTGGTGTCCTGTTGATCCGGATGGTCATTTATATATTTCTGTTTAGCCATATCCCAGTACGTCCAAGACTCGCTCTTGCTGTGGGTACTGGGTTCCAGATGTAAACGATACATTATATCATTAAATTTCTCTCGGATTTGAGTAACAATCGGTTCAAAATTTGGATCATCCTTGATGGATTCCAGTGTTGTTGCATAGGCATTTGCTTGTGCTATTGTTTCAGGCGAAACATCATCTGCATTTTCAGGAATCATATCCAAAAACATCAAATAATCTCTTGCCGTAGCATTTAATTCTGGAACCGTCTCTGCTTCAGGCGCTCCACTACCATCCGGAGTTGGGACAACAGGATCCGGCGTTACTGCATCTGCAGATACTGGCGCACCTTTTTTTCTAGAAAAAATTCTTCTCAATTTACTCCCACCTCGATCCGCTGCCGGCGTAGCTTGCGAATTAGACGTACCGGATTCCTCCCCTCGAGCTTGATCTCCCCCTGGAACAATATCATTCTCATCTTTTATATCATTAAAATCCGCATCAATGATAGATGAATTTCTTGGATTATATGGGCTTGTTGGTTCTGGCATATTTTTATAATTAAATGTCTTGTATCTTTTTTTGAATTTGTTTAATCTTTTCAGCACCTTCTTCATTTCCTATTTCAGCCTCTAGCGTCTGAAGCTCTTGTTCTGTTTTAACTTCTAGTTCCTGCATTTTTGCTGCATAATTTTTCTTTATGTCAAATAAGACCGCACGTAGCTTTTGAGTGTCTTCATTACTACCTTCTGTATATTGTTCGATCTGTGCCAAAACCTCTTTCAGTTTATCATCATCAATACGTAATATCATTTCTATTAGCATCAATTTCAAATCAGCGTCCAGCGGAGCACTTTTAATCATTTCCGCCGCCTTAACAAGTAATTTTGAATCAGGAGTTGCTTGCATTTTATTAATAGTTATTGGTCAATTTCTTTTTCAATATTATCAAGATCTTTCATAATAGAACCGGACAAATCATCCCGTTTAGAATCATATTTTTCTTTAACCTCACTGAGCTTCATTGCCAGTTCTTTATCTATATCACCACCACGCGCTACATTTTCGGTCAATAAACTAACCAATTCGTCTATTTGTTCCAAAGTCATATCTGGTATCAGCTGAATTATTGAAATCTGTACATCTTCCGGTAGATCGGATGATTGTAATAAAAGCACTATCTTTTTCCCAAGCGCGCGCGCTTCTTCCTCTAAATTTTCCCCGGTCTGCTGATTTGTATTATTATTCATATTGTTTTTTGAAATAATTTAAAAATAAATACCCTAACTCAAAAAGAGAGGGCATTTTTCGATTTCTATCTTATTTAATAAAAATAGAATCATGGATTCATATTTAACTTATGTTTATTTTTGTTTTACTTCGTTAGTATATCACATTATGTTGATTTTGGCAAGTGCATTTACTTAACTACTGCACTTTTTTGTGTTATAGTCTTTCGTATGTGGTTCACAACTCATGTAATTACCGGTGCCGTTATTAGCCAGAACATACCTTCAGTCCCGGCCATTTTTAGTGTATCTCTTATTTCTCACATTATAATAGATATCCTGCCACACGGAGACAATATTCTGATGGGTAATGATATGGAAGAACCGCTTCATGCCAAAATTGATAAAAAAAGAGAATTCTTCCTATTTGCTTTCATCGATGCCACTTGTTCACTTTCCGTGCTTGCTGTTTTAATATTTTCAAAAAAAATGGATCTGGGATTGCTATTCTGGGGAATACTGGGAGCGGTAATTTTTGATATTATTAGCAGCATTAATTATTTTGTCAGATGGAAATGGTTAAATAAGTTTGAGCGTTTTCATATTTGGTTGCATACACTCCTGACCAGGTATTTCAAAAAAGGCGATATTTCCCCCAAATTCGCCCTAGGTTTACAAATTTTATTTGTTGTTGTAGTATTAGGGGCGCTAGTCTACTAGCAATTTTTTTACCCTGGGCTCGTGGTGTAGATGGCCTAACACGTCTCCCTGTCACGGAGAAGATCGCCGGTTCGAATCCGGTCGAGCCCGCCAGTTAATTGAATAAACTTAAAAGGGGCGTCCTCGGAAAGGAACGCTTTTTATGTTTTACAGAGATGAAAAAGAAAAAAATAGATTCAGAATAATTATTATTTCACTTTACCCTATATTCCCTATCGCCTAATTTAATAAGAGAGTTTTACATAGTTATTTTGGTAATAATTAAAGCTGTAGCTAGACCCCAATTTTTTGACGTTTTTTGTTTTTAAAACAAAGTGATACAATATATCCATGAAGAACGTACTCATACTTGCCAATCCAAACGCCGGAGTAGAAGCATTATTTATGCTAGCTAAAATTAGTCTGCTTAACCGTCTGAAAAAAGAAGCTGTTTTTTATCAGATTTATGAAACAATCGAACAGGTGCCCGGCAAGATATTAAAAAGCCCGCTGGACAAGGTGATCGTTTTGGGTGGCGACGGGACCCTGCATTTTGTCACTCAATATTTATATAATAAAAAAATTGATATTCCAATTGCCGTAATCCCAACCGGATCGGGCAATATATTTGCACTGACCGTTGGTATCCCGATTACTATCAATAAAGCAATCAAAACTGCGCTTCATGGAAAACCGAAAAGAATCCCACTCGGAATCGTAAATGATAAACACCTTTTCATGATCAGCGTTACTACCGGGGTGCATGCGCAAATCATGGAAAAAACTCCGCGCTGGAGTAAAAAAATTATCGGTGCAGCCGCATACTACTTAAGACTGCCGCTCGATCTGGCGAATATCATTCAACATGAATATCAGATAACATTGGATAATAAAAAAACTATCCAGGGGAAAGCGAGTTCTGTTTTTGTCTTTAACGGCATGCCCAAAATTTCGCGTGGAACATTTTCTAATATGAATTTATTTTCTTCCAAACTATATGTTTTAATAGTAGATGCAATCGGTGCTAAAGAGATTGCCCAACTTTTTACATCAATATTTATACAGGGAAAACTTGCGCCAAAAGGTTCTCAGTTTTATGAAACCAAATCACTATCACTGATCACAAAAAATTCTTCTACCAGACTGGATTCGGAACAAAGCACTCTTAAAAACATGACTATTAAAACCATACCTGGCGTGGTACGGTTTATGTTACCAAAATAATTCATCTAGAATCAAAAAAGATGCGATCTGTTAACCGCACCTTTTTTTATATTCTTAATCCGCGTCAATTATTCTTAAGTTAGGTCCGCCGTCATCCCGGGGTAAAACAAGCAGTTCATCCCGTCCGTCGGCATCCGTATCACCGGAACTGATATTAACACCACTTTGGAAACTCTCACTATAGACCAGAAATTCCTTCAGTATTTCGGTTGCAGTTTTATTGAATACACGGACAATCGGTACAGCGCCGGAACCCACACCTACGATAATCTCGTCCTTGCCGTCTCCGTCAACATCACCGCCGGTCAGTGAAACACCACCTCGATAATTCGGACTAAAGGCGTAGAACCCCGGATTTAATTTTTTTACCAGATTAGGCTGGATGCTAAACATTTGAATATGCGGTGCGCCTGTAACCGGCCCGGTAAGAATCTCGAAGCGGCCATCATTATCGAAATCCAGGGTAATGGGCATTATCCCGTATCTGAACGTATTTTTGTCATAGGCAAAGAAATTTGCCAGAATTGTACCTTTTGCATTATGCACTGTTACTTGTGCTCCACCGCCCGGACCGGCCGTAACTACAATCTCATCTTTACCATCTCCGTTGACGTCCCCTCCGGCAATAAATGCACCACCCTTAAACAACCCGTCCAGAGCAAAGAACCCAGTGTCATATAAAGTACCATCAGAATTAAAAATTCTAATATGCGGTCTCCCGCCTGGTCCCGGGGCTGTGATAATTTCTTTTGTACCATTGCCGTCAACATCCCCGATCGCCACCCTGACACCGGAACGCAGATGAGTAGCATACGCGAAGAAAGATGCCAGAAGATTTCCATCAGCGTCAAATATTTTCACTTGTGGTCCAAAACCCTCCCCCGCACCAACAACAATTTCCGCTCTGCTATCACCGCTCAAATCAGCTGATGCGGAAAAGAAACCGCCCCGATACGCTTCATCATGGGTAAAAAATCCTCCACCAGCTACAACCGGCCGGTCACCGGTAAATGGAACCGGTCCGTCAATTGTATGCTCGATTTTCGGTATTTCCCCTCCCACTGATATGGCAAATCCCCGCTCCAGAATCCCTACCTGTCCGTCTGTATTTGTTACACTAATGTCATAATACCCCCCTGCCATATTGCCAAAAGGAATTTCAACCGCTATTTTTCCGCTGGATTGGATATACGCCGCGTTGGCATTATGTTCGCCAAAAGCAACCGTCGCTCCATGGCGGAAATTACTGCCAGAAACAAGAATCATTTTGGTTTCGGACGTGCTTCCAGCTATTTCCTGAACATCCGGGTAAGACGCGGAGATTTGTGGTGCGGGATTTGTGAATGGCGCATCTCCTGTTATATCAACAGAACGAATCAGATCATTCCATGAATCAGCCACATATAGACGTTTGCCGATCAGATCAACCGCCACCCCTTTAAGATTATTAAACTCAGCCAGGCTCTTGTCGCCATTTTTAAAACCTCTATTGCCTGATCCCGCGACCAGCTTTGTTACTCCCGTGCTTGTATTGATAACCCGTATGCGATGCGAGCCAACCTCTGTTACATATAGATTGCCGTCCGGAGCCCATTTCACATATTCCGGATAAGAGAATACTGCCTTTGTTCCGATTGCATCCACGTAGCCGGCATTTCCGGATCCAGCCACCGTTGATACCACACCGGTTGTAATTACTATTTTTCTGATGCGATGGTTATTGGTGTCCGCAACATAAAGGTTCTTGCCGTCTGAATCAATAGTAATGCCGAATGGCCTGTTAAACTTCGCCGACGCTCCGGTGCCGTCCGCAAATCCTTCCACACCGGATCCAGCGATTAAACTGGTCTGACCGTTCGAGATGCGGACTTTTCTTATTCTGTTGTTCCCGCTGTCTGTAACATACAAATATGCATTGTCCGGAGAAATAACAATTCCCGACGGGCTTTTGAAGTAAGCGCAACCGTCAACATCCAATTCATATTCCCCGACACATTTAGTTCCTTCCTGATATCCGTTATCATCTGTACCGGTCGTATTGATTAAACCGGCTCCTGAGATTAATGATGACTCAAAAGGAGAAGCCGTAAGATCAACCTTCCTAATCCGGTTATTCCACCGGTCGGCCACGTATAATGCAGTTCCATCGGAATTGATTGTGATCCCCTGGATGGCGCTGAATCTGACAGCCGGGTTGTTATCTGTGCCCTCACGGTAATTATCAACGCTACTCCCGATTACATGGGAGACTGCGCCAGTTGCCACAGTTATCTTCCTTATTTTATTATTCTCCGCCACATAAATATATTTTCGGTCAGCGGATAAAACCATGTCGTAAGGTCTGCCGAATAATGCGGCGGATGATGATCCGTTTTTATTGCCAAAACGTTCTTTCCCAGCGAATGTAACACTGGCTCCTCTTTCCGCATCACCCGAAATATTATTGAATTTTTCAATCGTACCGATCCCCATATTTGAAACATAAATATAATCTCCATAAGAAACCAGCCCTGAAGGATAATTGATTGAAGCCATGTTCGTATCCTCGGCAAATGCCGAGGTGGTTTTTGTTGTCAGATTAATTTCTCTAATCAGATCCGTATACCCGTCACCATCCGAAACAAACAACGTGTTATCATCAGCAAGCGCGACACCCCAAATATTTTCAAACTGAGCGTCAGATCCGACACCCTCCTTGTACCCTGGCGTGCCTGACCCGGCGATTGTCGTTATGGTTCCGCTTGACGCTCCGACACTGACAACTTTATAATCACCGCTGCTTGCAACATAAATGACAGATCCGGATGAATTGATCGCCATTTTTTTTGGACTGCTTAATCCGGATGTTAATGTTGTTACTGTACCGCCGGATGTTGAAACTTTTTTCAGCGCATTATTTCCCGTATCGGCAATATAAAGTGTACTCCCGTATACAGAAACGCCCTCAGGGTTACTTAGATCAGCACTGACCAGCGTAGTCACCGATCCGCCGGCAGAAATTTTCTTTATTTTATTGTTACCCGTGTCAGCAACATAGACATTACCGGAACCATCCACTGCTACTCCGCGTGGCAGAGCAAATTCGGCTACTGATTTTGAACCGATTACGTCACCATAAGATCCGGTGCCGGCAACTGTTGATACAATGTTAGATGTGTTTATTTTTCTGATTACGTTGTTATACGTATCGGCAATATAAAAATTACCGGATGAATCCACAGTAATATCTTCCGGAAAATCAAAGTAGGCGTTGACCGCCGAACCCCCGTCACCATCGTATATCTTTCCGACATACGTAGTAGTATCTCCATATGCCGCATTAACTGAACCGGGTGTTATGAGGGATATTATGAATAATAGCGCGGAAAAGGCTAAAAGTATGCGTTTTTGGCTTATATACATAATGTTTTATTAAGGAATTAAATACACACTCATTTTACCATAAACAAAAAAGTGAACATACAGTTCACTTTTTTGTTTTTTTATTCTCCTATAAAATCTCTCTCTGAATTTCCTGCTCCAGCAGAGTGTAGTTTTCCAGCTCTTTACCGTTGATATAGAATGTCGGCGTTCCTTGAACACCAAGATTATTCCCGTTTTTAATATCCGCATTTACGATATCCTTTTCTGCCCGATTATCGAGACAGGCACTAAAAGATGCCGCATCAATTCCTGCAATCTGACTTGCATAATTTTTCAGATCATCTTTTTTCAGGTTATTCTGGTTGTCAAACATGATATCATGCAATTCCCAAAATTTTCCCTGGTCATTAGCACACTCTGATGCAAGAGCCGAATTAAATGCATTCTCATGAATGGTTGTTAAGGGAAAATGTTTAAATTCAAACCGTATTTGATCACTAAATTTTGCTAATACTGAATCCATATATTTTGCCCCGGACTGACAGGCAGGACACTGGAAATCAGAGTATTCCTGTATAACTATTCTGGCATCGGCGTTACCACGAAACGGCCTGGCTGATTCCACATTATTGTATGCTACTTTATCGTTTGGTAGTGACCAGAGTATAGCAATAACTGCAACAACTGCTATACCAATTATACTCACTGTCAGCTTGGTTCCTTTTTTCATGTTTTTTTTAAATTAATGGTTTGATAGTGATTATAAAGATACAGGCTAACAGCAATCATGACAATAGCTATGTATTGATTAGGTGTTAATCCATACCAACGAGCATCTGACATTGGCAGATCATCCGCGCGGAAAAAATCCGCTATAAATCTGCTAATCCCATACCAAAACAAAAGTATCGTAGTAAAGAATCCTTCTTTTCTTGACCAAGGATATTTTTTTAGAATTAAGAACAGAATAAAAAGCAACAACATGCTCAGAGCATTGTATATTGTTGTTTCGTGCCGGATTGTCCCATCCACATACTCCATACCCCAGGGCACGCTGGTTATCTTTCCCATATGGTCATGGATCAGAAAGCACCCGATTCTGCCTATGAAGATGCTAAGCGGGAGAATAAATACAACCGGTTCCGCTAGCTCCCAAAAACTAAATTTCTTCTTTCTAGTATAAATCAGAAACGCTAATATAGCACCGAATACACCGCCGATCAGCGTCGCGCCACCCTCCCATAATTTGAAAACTGAGAGCCAATTTTCACGGAATAAATCCAGATTTCCTAAAACATAGAAGAATCTTGCGCCCAAGATTGCAGAGATGATTACCCAAAAGCTTGCGTCAATAATCTTTTCCGGATCGCCACCTCTTTTTTTCAGTTCACCAGCCGAAAAATATATCCCGACGGCAAATGCCAAAGCAAGCATGGTCCCCCATGCTTGCAAAGTAATTGGTCCGATTTCTATACTGGTAACCTGAAAATATGGAATCATACCAGCCTATTTCTAGATCAAGGATTAGTTAGCCAACGCCTGATCAATGGCAGCTTCAAAATTTGCCTGAGGTATGGCACCACTCAAAGGTGTTGTATTTCCATCAGCGTCAATCATGACCGTATAAGGCGTACCCTTTCCGCCGGCTGCCTGTGCTTCTACAGATTGCGCAGTAACCTTGTCTTGATATTTTCGTGAATCAAAACATTCATCAAATTGAGCTTTATTTAATCCCAGTGTCACTGCCAGTTCCGAATAATATCCTTCAGCTAACTTTGACTGATCTGCGTAAAGTGCATCGTGGTATTCCCAGAACTTACCCTGGTCATTTGCACATTCTGCTGCTTCTGCCGCCGGTACTGCCTGCGGATGGATTGAAGTTAACGGAAAATGTTTGTAGACCAGTCGGATATCACCTTCATACTTATCAAGTAGCGCATCCAAAGTCGGAGCTACTCTTGAACAATAAGGACATTCAAAATCTGAAAATTCCACTAAAGTAACTGACGCATTTTTATCACCACGAATGTGGTCGGTATCTGTTATTGCAGTCAACTTAATATCAACCGGCGCTGCAGCTGCCGCTGTATTTGTATTTGCTACTGCAGTATTGGTATTTGTGTTTGTATTCTTATTGGTTGCTACTTTGTCTCCATCGCCGGACATTGTTAATACTGTTATAAAACCGACAATGCTGATAATCGCGACACCAACCGTCAAACCAAAAACAAAACTTGCCTTTGGAGACATGTTGCCAAAAAATCCTTTTGTTTCTTGCTCACTCATTTATTTAATTCCCTTCTAGTAATTAATTATATAGTGTTAATAGTATAAATGAATTGAATAAAGTTGTAAATATCGCCTCAGAGCGTATCCGGCTGCACATCAATATCAACGATACTACAGGCTAATAACGGGTCAATTCCCAGTTTTTTTGCTTTGATAATCAACTCATCACTTTCAGACCCGGGATTAAAAAATACTTCCTTAGGTTCTTTTTTAGCAACGTCCTCAATAATTCCCATACCAATAAACGGGGGCAGATAAATGCTTACACGATCAATATTTTTTTTAATCTCCAATATTGAGCCATAAACCTTTAATCCCTCAATCATTTTTTCGGTCGGGTTGACTGGAAAAACTTTCCATCCTTGATTGAGATATGCCCGGACCGCCTTGTTGCCATATTTTGACCGGTCTTGTGACGCACCAATAATCGCTACACTTTTTTTCATAATTATGTATAAAATTATTTAACTGATTGCTCTTCTTTTCGCTCACGCAATAAATGTAAGCCAATATACGAAAGCGGCGTATAAAGGATACCCATAACAACTTTGTACAACCACCAGGAAATAATAATGCTGATCAGTGTGCCGGTAGAATAAATACCTGCGAATGCAATCACCATGAATATTACCGAATCCAGCAGTTGTGACCAAAGATTAGATAATATAGAACGCAACCAAAATAATTTAATTTTCAGTTTATCACGGAAGAAAAAGAACGACAGCACATCCTGATATTCCGCGATTAAGAAAGCGGCGAGTGAAGCGATGGCTATTCGGATCGAAATCCCGAAAATCTGATTATAGCCCGCTTTTGCCCACTCACCATCCGGAGACCAGGGTACAGCCAGTGATAAAAATGAAAAGCCAATAAATATTGCCGTACTGACAAAACCCGCCAGTACAAATAACTTTGCAACACGTTTGCCGTAAATTTCTCCGATAACATCCGTGGTCAAAAATACGATCGGGAAAGAAAAAACAGCCGCGGAGAGATGCGAACCGAAAATAAAAGGCATTATTTTCAGTCCGAGTGTATTTGCTGCAAATAGCGATGTCAGGTAAACAGCCATCGCAATAATTAATTTTTTAAAAGAATGCTCGCTGAGTTGAATCATAATTTTGTAATTGGAATTTTAATGAATTAAGCAGAAACAGATTACAAACCAGAGGCAAATAAAAATTACCCCCAAACAAAAAGCCGATAATTTATCACATCATTGGACTAAACCGATTAATTAGCTAGTAACAGATCTATTAACGCCTTAAAGTCTTCCAGCGGAACTACACCTTCGATACGATAACCGTTTAAAAACCAGGTTGGAGTACCCCTGACGTCAACCGCGATACCGTCGGTTCTGTCTTTTTCTATTTCAGCTGCAAAACGGCCGCTGTCTAAACATGTATCAAATGACTTTGCATCAAGTCCGATTCCTATGGCAAATTGTTTTAAATCAGCGACGGATAGATTTTCCTGATTCTGATACAGCTTATCATGCATCTGCCAGAATTTACCTTGTGCGTTCGCGCATTCAGCCGCTTCATGTGCTTTCGGCGCATTCGGATGGTTTTCGACAATAGGAAAGTCACGAAAAACAAATTGGATCTGATCACCATAAGTTGATGTCAGTTCTCTGATTATGGAGAATGCTTCACCGCAGAATGGGCATTCAAAATCCTCAAAAGCGATAATTTTAACTTTTGCATCCGGCGAACCTAAATACGGGTCATTATCAGCGCTGACATCATAAACCTTTAAATCACTTACTTCATTTTCAGGATTGTTAATTAATGCATATATCTGGAATATTAACACCGCAGCAAATACGATTGTCAGTAAAATAAATACAATTATTGTAATTCCCCACCACCTCTTAAACCATCTTTTCTTTTTTGGTGCCGGCGTCGGTATAATCGCGCTCGGACTTAGTTCTTCTTCCACTGTATTTACGTTATTGATAAGCTGTTTGTATTATATCATATTTGAATAAATGAATAACTATTGATGACAAATAATGCCAGGGTAAGCAATAATACAACATATAGAATCCTCTCAGTGATTCCTCCCGTTCTAACCCTAAGCGGTTTGGGCAACATGTGAAAATTCCACTTCCAGGGCCAAAGTAGAGGAACGCCATGATGAGTCATGCCGTCAGCAATGATATGACTCGCATAACCCAAGGTTAATACTAACCAAAACTCGTGGCCGAGAATTTCTACCCACTGACTCAAAAACAAAAACAGGAAAAAACTTCCCCACCCCACCAAGATCACAGCCAGTATGGAATGGAAAGCTCCCCTATGTTTAAAAATGGATGACACAATCCAGCTGATCAAATAAAAAGGTTTCAGCGCGATTCGATTTTTTCCTTTTCCGTAACCGACTTCCAAGTGTTTAATTTTGGAATCAGACGCGTCCAAATCAGGTAGTAAACCACCCAGGGCCCCCATTAAAATTAAAAAAGGGTTCCAGGAAAAACCGGAAAACAATGCCAGCACCCAGACAGTATTTGCGCCGATAACGGCGTGTGTTGATCCTTTCATTTTTGTATTTTATCAAATTTTACATTTTTTATATAGAGAGATATAGGATGTTAATTTTAGAATAATCTATTTATTAGTAAGCAGGAACATGTAATCAGTAACTGGAAACCTATTCTGATTTAATGATTATCCGTCCGATTGCTAGCTACTTGTTACTAGTTACTATCTTAACTATTTGACCTAAGATTAGCCAAGTGGTATAAATAAAGTGCCCTTCCTTGGGCATTTCATTGCACCTACCAAACAAGCTTCGGAAAGGGATGCTTGTTACCACTTCTGACCGAAAGGAGGTCTTTTGTTTGCGCGGCTCATCACAATGTCGCACATCCTAGCTTGTCGTCACTGACGCGACAAAACCTTCATGGATGGAGGAAACTGTCATGAGACGACTACATCGGCCGCGATTCGCGGTCTTCGTGACGATCATGGCGACTCTCGTGATCATGACGGCGGCGGCCAACGCGAGCGCGAGCAACGCGTATGCTACGGCCCCGCGGACCGACGAGCTGAGCAGCGCAACGACCCTCGCTTGGGCCTTTGCGCAGAACGACGGCACGATCGCGCACGTCAACAACAAGACGACGGCGATCGCGGATGCGAAGTATGCGGAAAACGCCGATGTGCTCATGTTCATCAGCGCGACCGCGATCATCGAGGCGAACTCGACGCTGGTCCTCCAGACGACGGACTATGCGTCACTGACGAAGCACGAAGCGACGACGAGCAGTAGTCGAGATGACCACAGCGCCTTCGAGGGGAGAACTCGTGATGCCAGTGGAATTCTCCTGGCCGAGCACGTGATCATCACCAGCAGTCTCGAAGTCCCCAAGTCGGCCGTGGTGGCCAAGAAGACGACCAAGACGCAGGACGCCAAGACGGCGAACACGAGCGGCGTGATCCGCGCGTAACCGACACGCGTCGGACACGTTGAAGGCTTGAGCCTTCCATTCGTGGCCCGTCCCAGACTAACATGGGACGGGTGTTTTTTATTTATTTTATAGCGAATGATATCCTATTTGGGTAAAAGCAAATTCATTCGCGCCCGGTTCGAATAAATTCGAACCTATCCAAAAACTATACTGTAATAATTATTCTAGAATTGATTAATTCGAACCTATCCAATGATAATCAAGATTTGAATGAATCTGACCTCGGGTATCTCGGGTGACGTCACCCGAGCTAACCAATAATCACAATCAATCAATTTTATCAATTATCATTATTGAATCATCGTCCTGGTAGTAATTATGCCATGAAGAATATTTCCAATCCTCCGGATTTTGCACATACCCGTGCTTGACCGGGTTGTTATGAATATAGTCCAGTTTTTCGATAAATTTTCTTTCTGAATAGATGTTGAAGTCGTAAAAGCTTTTTTGCCAAACATTCCCTGTTCTTTTAAGATACCTATCTATTTCTCTGGCGCTTGTCCCTTTTATTCGTTGAACAACGTAAGATATATTACCACGGGTAGAAGCGAATTCATTCGCTTCCGGTTCGAATAAATTCGAACCTATCCAAAGTTTTAGCAATAAATGCACATGATTCGGAATAAATACGAACCCAACCAGATGGAATTTTAATTCATATCTCAATCGATTGATAACATCCAACAAAATCTGACAGCAAACATCATCACCAAAATACGGGACACTGTTATATGTTCTCGTGGTCACAAAATGCACATACCCTGGAATATTATAACGCTTCATAAATCACACCTTTCGCTGCTTAGTTCCAGATCAATACCATCGGTCTCCATAGTAATTGTCCCGCACTGGTCATTTCGAATTATTTCTATATTAAGTTTTTGCAGATTATTAATTGATTTAAAATGCGGATGACCGAAACTATTTCCCTCCCCGGATTGAATAACCGCATAGTCAGGACTTACAGCATCCAAAAATAGTTCACCGGAGGAATATTTACTGCCATGATGCCCAACTTTCAAAATATCCGATTCAATATGTATCATTTTTTCAATCAGCTTTTCCTCCACCTCAATCGGCGCATCACCAGTAAACAGAAACTCTCTATCTTTATACACCAGACGGGATACAACAGAGCTTTCATTAAGATCCTCAGGCTCTTTCCCGGAATAATCTTCGAAGGGATAAAGGATTTGTAATTCCAGCTGATCACCCAATTTATATGTTTCACAACAGGTTGCAACTTTTAGCGGAATTGATTTTTCTAAAATAATATCAAGCCATGCTAAATAATCTGGCGCATTATGTATAACGTCCCCGGAAAAAAGCACTTGATCGACCTCGTAGCGTTTAAGCACTTCCACTAGCCCGGAAACATGATCGGAATGAGCGTGCGTCAGAATCATCAGTTCAATATCACGGTCATAAAACGGCAAGAATTTGCCTATTTCATTTACAACCATATTGCCCGGCCCGCCATCAATTAAAATATCCTGATTTTCCGGCGTACGAATCAGGATGGCATCCCCTTGACCGACATCCAGAAAATATATTTTCAGCTCTGAATTATTTTTACCAAAAATATAAATTGCCAAAAATAACACTACCCCGATGGATAGTGTTATTAAACTGATTTTTTTGATCATTGCATCCTCAACACGCGGACGCCCAACTACTATTCAATTATAAAAGATATTTGATAAATTTAATCGGCACCCTCGCCGTCTAATTTTGATTCTGACGGCTTGAAATTGAATTCAAAATTATTCGGTTTGATGAATTCATTTACAATATCCTTTGTATCATTTACTTTTAACTGTTTGAACAGAAAATCAAACTTTTCTTCAATTTCTTTTGCAATACCCTCTTTCACTGCTTCCGGTAAGTTCATGATTTCTTTTTTGAATATTCCCAGGGGCTTTTTTCTGGATTTATAAATGAACTGATCATCCGTTTGATCTTCCTTTTTTTCATCGGACATATTATCCCAAATCCATTTATACATTTTATCCCTTAGTTCACTGGGGAAAATTGCACTATCGTATATCATATTCTGAAAATTCGTGGCCAAATGAACCTCCAAACATTCATTCTCCGGCAAATTGTGAAACGCTGAATCGGGCAGTGTGGATGCGCCGTGCTGTACGGTACCGCCTAAATTGTATTTTTCCCGGGCGAATACCGACAGCTCTTTATGCGTGGCAAAATCCACCTTTACCTGCGCAATCGAACCGTCCGGCAAAACGACACCACCATGCGAAGTGCCGGTTTGAATGCTGATTTTACTGATACCTTCCCGATCAGATCCTAATGCTTCGTTATACCCTTCCATAAATACTTTTAGCTCTTCCGCTGTACTGTT
This sequence comes from Patescibacteria group bacterium, assembly GCA_041664365.1. Classification (NCBI taxonomy): domain Bacteria; species Patescibacteria group bacterium. The sequence goes on along the minus strand of JBAYKW010000002.1, from coordinate 90,584 downwards.
CTTTTTTCCAACCTCGCCGATCTCCCCGCCAATGGATATATTAACCCCTTCCGGCTGAATATCTCGGATATATTTTGTTAATATTGCGCAGATTTCAAAATTATCGCGCTGTTGTTCAACGATGCTTTCTCTATCAAGATTTACAAGTGTAGACGAATCGATATCAATATTCATAAAACCGGCGGCAACAGAATCATCGATAATGCTTTTTAATGACTGTATCTCGTTTTCTCTGTCGGCAATAAAATTTTCGAGTTTTGCCTGAAAGTGGTCTCCCTGGATGAATACCGGTCCGGAATATTCTTCTTTTATTGCAGCTGCCAGGATTACTCCAACATATTCAACGGGCGTTTGATGCGAATAACCCATTTCAGATTTCGCAAGCTCAAAAATAAATGATCCGGTATTATTATTTTTTGCCACTCGAAAAACCGATTTCGCCAGATAATACGTCAGGCTTCTTAAATTAATTGCCGGAACAGTAAACCCGGAACATTTCCCCTCTCCGTATGCTCTATACAGATCATTAATTGAGCTTAAATAAATTCCTTTTGACTTTGCTATCTTGAAAATATCAGAAGTAATCTTCTGCTTCTCATCGATACTGTCGGTCATAACCAAATCTTTAACCAAAGTATCTACGTCGAACTTCTGATTATCAGTCTGTAATGTTTCGCTCATAATAAAATTCTTTATATTTAAATCTAATAAATCCGATCTATTTTACCCGTTACCTTCTTGTGTTTAGCTGTGAAATCTTGTCGTACTCGCCCGAAACAGAAACCTACCTGCTCATATAAAGCAACTTGCTCCAGATCAACCGAACGGCGTTTGATAGCCTCTGCAACATCCATATAGTGAAATACTCCATCTTTGAATCCGGTCACTGTAACATTGTGTACTCCCTCCAAAAGCAGATATGCTGCCCCTGCACCCGCCTCTATGCCAAAATTAGCGTCATAGGCAGACGTAAATCCACTACGCACCAAATGACTAGGTACAACGGCTCTGACTTCGGGTGTGTCGTATATTCCTTCCACATACATTCCCTGCTCCTGCATAAACTGTTTGATTTCCGGATCACTTTCCAGTCTTCGCTCCAACTCCTTTGCGACGTATTTACCGGCCCCGGTAAGTTTTTTATGCCCGAACGAATCAAGTCCAACAGAAGAATCATGAATGTCTTCTCCGGATGCGTCTTTAAAACCCTCCGCAACCACAATAATATAAGTACCGGCATTGATATCACTTTCGATAATCCTTTTGGTGAATACTTTTTTCATGTGGCGGTAAAGCTCGTCAAAATCCACCGGAATTTCCGGAATCAAGATTGCATCGCATTCACCAGCCACGCCTCCGCGGAAAGCATTGTGCCCGGCATAACGGCCGAATGTTTCCAAAACCATAATCCGATTATGCGTACGGCCGGTTGTTTCAATGTCGCGGATAAATCCGGCCAGGCGCTCAATAGCTGAATCTCCACCGACAGAATATGACATCAGGTCCAAATCCATAGTTTTTGGAGCGTGCACGCATTTTATACCGTGCTTATCCAGGTCCAATATCACACTGCCCGTATCGTCACCACCACTGATTACCAGGCCGTCAATTTCAAATTTTGCAAGACCTGCTTTAATTCGCTCATATTTATTCTCGTCTTCAATCTTGGCAATTTTCACCCGTGAATGACCGGCTTCTGATCCCGCTAAATTTATACTAAAAACATCCAACCTGGACGGCGTCAATTCAACCAATGAATCCATATCAATCAAATTATATAATCCGGCATAGCCGTTAGGTATGGCAAAAGTTTTGACGCCTTTCCGGCCGGCCATTTGCGCGGCACCTTTAATAACCGCATTTAGTCCTCCTCCGTCGCCACCACCGGTGATAATTCCGATATTTTTCATACACTTATTATAGTTATTGAATCAACAACAAAATTACTTAAAAAGTCGCATTTTTCTACATCAAGCATATAATATTTACTTAAAAAGTCAATTAATTTTTATGTCATTTGAAGTTCATCAAATCGCTTTTGTCTTCTTGCAACAATGATCATCAAAACAGCAATTAATAAATAACCGGCGATCAGCATTGCCAGGGAAAATTCAGAAATATTGATGGAAGCAAATTGTAGATCAGAAAATAATTCCACAACCTTAATAATATAGGCAAGCATCAGCCAGACTATCCACGAAAACACGGTTGCTAGCGGAGGAAAAATAAATGATAATAATCCGGTTAAAAAACCGACACCCATAGCAAACGGGATTATCGGCAGAATCAATATGTTAACCAAGATCGCTACAACAGACAATCTGCCAAATTGAAAAAGTATCAGGGGTAATGTAAATATTGTGGCTGACGTTGTTGCAATAAATGACTCCCTGATTTGGAAAATGTTCGGCAGGCGGGTAAATATTTTTTCCAGCATCGGCGATAAATAGATTAATCCCATTGTTGCCAAAAATGAAAGCTGAAATCCCGCATCAAATATCAGCACCTTCGGATTAATAACCAGCATAATCACAGCGGTTAGTACCAAGGTATTAGTAATTCGCGAAAGGCGTCCCAGCTGTTTGGCAATCAGCATAACGATTCCCATTACAACCGCCCGCACGACTGAAGACTGCGCGCCGGTAATCAGCATAAAAAACAACAATGCGGTAACAATCAACCAGAACGCTCTTTTGCGCGGTATACTCAAATTTTTGCACGCAGAAAGCAAGAGGACTGCGATGATTGTGATATTGTAACCGGAGATCGCCACGATATGCGTTGTGCCGGTCCGGTTAAAATTCTCCATCAGATCATCGGGAATTCCCCGCTTCGCACCCAGTAGCAATCCGCCGAGAAATGATGACTGTGGTTCCGGCAACTGCCGGTTGATATTTTGGATAAATTTATTTTTTATCCCGAACATATGGGACAGAACTCTCGATCCGTTATTTTGGGATATAACTTTTATTTTCGGACGATAACAAATTGAATAAACACCAAAACGGGATAAATATTTGTCATAGGCAAAATCCTCTATTTTTTCCGGTGCTTCCAAATTGCATTTTATTTCTAAGCGATCTCCGTATTGATATTCCGGAAACAGTTGCGTATTAAGCAACACCTTGCCGGCATGCGATTCGGGTCTGACTGTCAGCTTTACCTGTTCTTTGCGGACATCGGGTTCTTCAATGATTATTCCCCTGAATTCCTTTTCCGATCCGTTATAAAAAGCAATGTGCTGTTCACTGATATTTGGCTTTGATAAATTAAAACGCCAAATTCCAATTATAATTCCAAGCAAACAAAGCAGTAATAACCGCCATAACTTTTTTTGCCAAATGAATACTAAAACAACAGTCAAACCAAAAAATAAAACATAAGTAAAAAAAGGATCGATATCTGCTCCAAATGATGCGATGCCAATTCCGCAGATAAAGCTGACCAGAAAGTATAGAAATATTCTTGATTTTCCCATCAAAAAAGTCCCCGTTCAGGCGGTGCCAGCTGCATTTACAGAGTAAATGCCCTGACCCTGCCAAGAGGACTCCCATGGTTCTATTATACTTATTCAGTACATGATGTCAATCAGATTACCTTGCAGAAGAATCATTTTTACTATCGGTACCACTTCTAGCTTTCCTAGCCAGTTCAGCCGGATTTAAAGTATAGATTGTATTAACTCCTAATTTTTTTAGAAGCTTAAACTGCTCCTCCGGCCGCAGAGGTTTGATAACTTTGCCGGCCTTTTCCATCCAAGTCGTTGCCATAGTTTTTAAACCGGCCTGCTCCGCCAAAGCCGCGTATGAGCGCATCATTTCCTCACCGGTTTTTTTAGAAAAAAGTGAAATTATATTGCTGGCGATTAAAACTGCTGATAGTGAAATTGAACTTCTATCCCCTCCTAAAATTTCTTTCATTTCTTCCGGAATACGGAAAAAGGCATAACCTGTTTGCGCATGCACCCCCTCACCTCTTAATTTTGCTTCCTTGGGGCTTGGGTAGGTCCCACCGGAAAAGACTATTTCTACCGAACCCATCTTGCCCGCCCTCCAACCATCCGTGCCTTTTAATAAAAATTTTTCTAATCTACTTTCTATATCCCCATCAGCTCCATCTTCGATTGGGACAGTTAGGAACGGCGTTATCCCACCATTCAATAGAAAACCTTTAATCTCGGGGCATTTTTCGTATGCTGCTTCAATAATTGCCGGTGACAGTGATGCGATTCTTACTGCATCCGCTAAATCATACTTTTTTATCAATTCAACAATCCCATCCACACTGCTTATGTCTTTTAACTCGAGTACTAATTCATGATCTTCGCGGTACTTTTGGAAAAATGCAAAAATTTCATCCATGCTCGATGTATCCGGAAATTTTTCTTTAATTTCATCAAGCGTCATTTCGCTTACCTTCTTCCCTTGGAAAATATTTTCTTTCAATTTTAAGGCATGTGATACCACCGGATGACCGTCTTTGGTGGAACGGATATCCATTTCTATTGTCCTCACCCCGGAATCAAGCGCTTCACCAAAACTTTCCAAACCTAAAGTCCACTTATGCTGAACCATGTCATGCTCTTCCTGGAAATCCAGATTCCTTCTGATTTCAGCGATCATCTTAACCAGTTGTACATTTAATGCTTCAAGGTGTTCTCTTTTTTCTGTATTATCCGGATCTTCCGCAACTTCCAATGCGACTGCAATCGCCAAATCATGCAATTTCCCTACATCCTCATAACGGCCTACCAATTCCCATATTGGCGCCTTTTCAATTGTTTTTGGTTGATCAGACGGAGAAAATGCATTAGTTTCATCATCAACTAAACTTAATTCTCCATCCTGCGCATCAGAAAATTCATATCCATCATCATCTTCAGAAACATTTCTGGCTAGATTATCGGGACGAATTGGGTATTCTTTATTCATAAGATATTGGTCAGTTTATGATAAACAAATATTACTCAACAGTTACGGATTTTGCGAGATTCCTTGGTTTGTCGACGTCTCTCCCCAACGCCACCGCCATGTGGTAGGCAAAAAGATGCAGGGGGACAACAGTTAATAGCGGCAGGAGCAAATCCATCGTTGGTGGTATATAAATAACTTCATCTACCAATTTGGCTATTTCATTATCACCCTCCGTCGCGATGGCTATAATCTTTCCACCGCGCGCTTTAATCTCCTGGATGTTGCTAATGTTTTTTTCGTAATAATCATCTTTCGGCACGACTACCACGCAAGGGAAATTTTCATCAATTAATGCGATCGGACCATGTTTCAACTCAGCCATCGGATATGCTTCAGCATGAACATAAGAAATCTCCTTCAATTTCAGAGCGCCCTCCAATGCAATGGGATAATTAATTCCCCTGCCCAGAAAAAAGAAGTCTTTATATTTTGCGTATTTTTCAGCAAGCGTTTTTATATAGTCGTTCTGAGCAAGGATGTTTTCTATTTTTCCAGGAATATTTGTCAACTCTTTGACTAATTGTTGTCCGGTTGAAATTGACATATCGCGCAGACGCCCGAATTGTAGCGCCAGAATAGCCAGTGCCGTTAACTGTCCGGAAAAAGCCTTGGTGGATGCTACGCCGATCTCCGGACCGGCATGGATATAAGTACCTCCGTCCGATTCCCTGGCGATTGTTGAACCAACCGTATTCACGATACCAAGTGTCTTTGCACCTTTTCTTTTTGCTTCTTGCATGGCTGCCAGTGTATCAGCAGTTTCACCCGACTGACTGATCGCAAAAACAATAGTCCCTTCATCAATAACCGGATCGCGATAACGGAACTCAGAAGCATACTCCACTTCCAGAGGTATATTGGCATAACGCTCTATCATATATTCCCCGACTCTGCCGGCATAATGCGCGGTCCCGCAGGCAATAATTACAATCCTCCTCACACTCCGCATTTCATCATCGGTCATGTTCAAACCGCCGAGATGAGCAATGCCTTCCTCAGGTATCACCCTGCCGCGCATCGCATTACGGACTGCGTCTGACTCTTCAAAAATCTCTTTTTGCATAAAATGATCATATCCTTGTTTCTCAGCTTCTTCGATCCCCCAATCAATTTTACTGACTTCATGATCCCGCTCTTCTTTGCCGATTGTAAAAATCCGATATTTATCAGGAGATATTTCCGCTATTTCTTCATCTTCAAGATACACCACATTTTTGGTATGGTTGATCAAAGGTGCAACATCTGAAGCAACAAAATTTTCACCGTTACCCAAGCCAATCACCACCGGACTGCCCTTGCGCGCAGTGATAATAAGATTCGGATGGTCAGAATGCATAACTACGATTCCATATGTCCCTTCTATTTTGGTGAGCGAAGTCCTGACCGCTTCACTCAAATCACCTTTATATTCCTCTTCAATCAGATGCGCTAAGACTTCCGAATCGGTTTCGGTAATAAATGTATGTCCTTTTTCGGATAACCACTTTTTTAATTGCAGATAGTTTTCGATGATTCCATTATGCACAATGGCAATTTTTTCCTTGCAGTCCGTGTGCGGATGCGCATTAACTGATGACGGCTTGCCGTGCGTCGCCCAGCGCGTATGTGATATGCCGACTGTGCCGTTCCATACCTTATCGTTTAATGCGTTTTCCAGAACGGCAACTTTCCCCTTTTTCTTTTCCAGCTGGATTTTTCCATCTTCAAATATGGCAATTCCGGCTGAATCATAGCCTCGGTATTCGAGCTTTTTTAAACCGTCCATTAAAATTGATCTGGCTGGCTTATTCCCTATATAACCCACAATTCCGCACATATATTTTTCCTTGGTTATTTAGTAAATTGCTAATTTTTATTACCCGATTCCATCCGTAGATATGCTTCGACAAACCCCTCCAACTCTCCGTTTAATACTCGCTCCGGTTCTACCGTTTCATATTTTGTTCTATGATCTTTTACCATTTTATAAGGATGCAGTACATATGACCTGATCTGATTTCCCCATTCCGCGGATAATGTTTCTCCTTTCAATTTATCTGACTCTGCTTTCCGCTCCTTCAGCCTTAACTGGAAAAGTTTATTTTTAAGTATTTTTAATGCAAATTCCCTGTTCTGCATCTGTGAACGTTCATTTTGACAGGCAACTGCCAAACCGGTAGGTAAATGGGTGATACGTACAGCGGAGTCGGTAGTATTGACGCTTTGTCCGCCGTTTCCCGATGAACGGTATGTATCTATTCTTAATTCCTCATCTTTGATTTCAATCTCGCTGACGTCGCCCAGATCAGGAATTACTTCTACCAGCGCAAAAGACGTATGACGCATTTTTTCCGCATCAAAGGGGGAAATCCGGACTAAACGATGAACACCCGCTTCCGACTTTAAATACCCGTAAGCCCATAAACCTTTGATTATAACTGTGGCGCTTTTCAATCCGGCTTCCTGACCTTTGCTTTCCTGGATGATTTTTGCAGAATACCCTTTCCGCTCAGCAAAACGCAGATACATCCGAAGGAGCATCTCTGACCAGTCTTGCGCATCATTTCCGCCTGATCCGGCATGGAACGTCAAAATCACGTCCTTGCGGTCATACTCTCCACTCATCAAAGTAAAGAATTCGTAATCTTCATATTGCTCAAGCAGTGTCTTGTATTTCTTTTCTACTTCTTCCCGCAGATTCACATCCTGGTCCGCTTCATCGATTTTAGCTATTTCCAAAATATCATCGGTCTCCCGCTTAAGTGTCTCCCATCTTTGAACCTCTTTTTGAAGCTCATCAGCTTTTTGGCTGACATCTCTGGCATTATCTGGATTGTTCCAAAAATCAGACTGGTTCATCTCCAATTCCAGTATTTTGATTTCTGTTTTTAATTGCTCAAGGTCAAAGAAACCCCCAGATGCCGGAAATTTTTTTCCTTAATTCTTTTATTTGTTCGATCAACTCTCGCATATTATTCCTTTGAATATTCTTCTAAGACCGCATCAATTGTTATTTCATTATTATCGCGCATTACTTTTAATACGACTGATTCACCGGGCAGGAATTTTCTGATAATCCTTGCCAGACTGTTATTTCCGTCGATAAGCTCGCCGTTAATGGAGAGGATAATATCGTTCTCCTTTAAACCGGCCTTTTCTGCGGGACTGCCGGCAATTATTGCCAGATCTTCATCAGTTCTTCCCTTAGTGATCAGAGCACCTGCCTCAACTGGCAGACTGTTTTTTTCAGCGATTGCCGGTGTCACGGGAATATAACGGATACCCAGAACCGGCCTGACGATTTTTCCATATTTTTGCACACTGGCAACGACGGTTTTTGTTTCATTAACCGGTATGGCAAATCCGATCGATTCTCCCTGGCTGTCGATAGCGGTATTCATGCCGATCACCTGACCTTCAAGGTTTAAAAGCGGACCGCCGGAGTTACCGGGATTAATTGATGCATCTGTTTGAATCACACCTTCCAATGTCTCCGTCCCGCTCTGTCCGCTGGCGGTTATCGTACGGTCAATTCCGCTGATTACACCGCGGGTTACTGTGTTGCTATATTCTCCGAGCGAATTTCCGATAGCGATAACTGTCTGCCCGATTTGAAGCACATCAGAATCACCCAGCTCAGCCGCTGTTAAACCGGCTGCTTCAATATCCAAGATGGCGATATCGTTCAGCGGATCAATTGATACGACTGTTGCAGCATAACTTTTTCCGTCGTTGGTCAGTACGGAGTATTCGGCATTTTCGATTGACACCACATGTTTATTGGTAACGATCATTCCGTCCGCTGAAATAATAAATCCCGTACCGCTACTTACCTCCTGCTTTCCGCTCGGGAGATCATTCGGCAAATCAAATTGAAAAAAATTATCGAAAGGATAAACATTCGGACCGGTCTGATTGTAATAATCGCTTAAATCCTGCGTGGCAATAATGCTTACTACCGCCGGGCTGACTTTTTCCACAACATCTACCGTTGAGGAACTTTCTTCAATTACATATTTTTTTGCTTCTAGTGATCCGGTTAAATTTGAAAGCGAGTCGTTATTTCTTACAATACTGCCACCCAGCATCCCAAACAATATTCCAGAAGAACCGCCGACAAAAAAACTTAATACTACGGCAATAATTATTGTGTTTCTATTGTTGTTTTGTGATCTTTCCTTGTTCATTTTTTTTACCAAATATTAATTTTATTATAAATCCTGCTGCTAATAAAGATATAGCTATAAATGGAATTATTAAAAAGAACATTATAAATATTGCTGCTTCTCCACTCAAAAATAAATTAGATCCGATAATCAATACCATAAATATTAAGCCAGTTAGAACTATAAACAATAATGTGATGGCCGCATTTGAAGTATTAATTGTCTTTTTACTGAATAGTTCTTTTTTTGAACCTTCTATTCTTAAAACAAATGAAAATAAAATATATAAAAACAAAAAAGAAATAACCAATATACATATTGAAGTAAATGTATACAACAAACCACTATAGCGATTAACCATATCAAATTGGTTATCAACAATTCCTAAAATTTGATATGTCAAAAATATTGTCAAAAACAGGCTAAGGAATAATCTAAAAAAACGTTTTTTTTCTTCATTTATCATAAAAACCAATTAATGATAACTGCATTCTTTTCTTTATTATACGTTGATTCTACGAATAATCAAATAGCATAACAGAGGCATTTTTAGCCTCTGTTATATAGTACGCAAATTACACTATAAATATTACATCATCTTCTTGCGGATAAACGCAGGAATTTCCAGATCCTCTTCTTCCTTTTTGATCTGTTTAGATTTTTTATCGTCGTTTAAATCGCCTCTCATGGACGAAGGAGATACCACAGGCGCTGCTGGTGCGGGAGCTTGTGAGACCGAATCTTCAGTTCTGCCAAAATAGTTGATTTCCTGTGTATTGGATGTTTTGTGTTTGAATGCCTTCGGCTTCGAACCTTCACCAAAACCGGTAGCAATCACGGTAACCTTCACTTCATCATCAAGCGTTTCATCGACAACAGAACCAAAGATAACTTTTGCATTTGGATCGGCGGACTCTGTAATAATCTTCGCTGCTTCATTAACCTCATACATACCTAAGTTTGCACTGCCGGTAATTGTAAACAAGACGCCTTTGGCACCTTCAATATCGAGTTCAAGTAGCGGACTATCAATAGCTGCCTTCGCGGCTTCCACGGCTCTGTTTTCACCACTGGCACTGCCGATTCCCATTAATGCGGAACCGGTGTTCTCCATGATCGCTTTTACGTCAGCAAAGTCCACATTGATCAAACCGGGTACGGTAATCAAATCTGAGATTCCCTGAACACCCTGTCTTAAAACATCATCCACAATCCCGAACGCATCCAAGAGAGATGTCTTTTTATCAACTATCTGAAGAATCCTGTCATTGGGAATTGTTATGATGGCATCAACCCTGTCACTTAAATCTCTAAAACCAGAATCAGCAATTGATTTGCGTTGTGCGCCTTCAAAATCAAATGGCTTTGTTACCACAGCTACAGTCAGAGCACCGAGCTCTTTGGCAATATCAGCAATCACCGGAGCAGCACCGGTACCGGTACCTCCGCCCAAACCGCAGGTTATGAATACCATATCAGCGCCTTTCAGAGTTTCTTTCAGTTCTTCGCGGTTTTCTTCCGCGGCTTTCTGTCCCAGTTCCGGATCCATGCCAGCACCCAAGCCCCGAGTTGTGCCCTTGCCGATATGAATCTTTTGCGAGGCCTGTGAATGATGCAGGGCCTGCGCGTCAGTATTTATCGCAACGAAATCAATACCCTTTATCTTTGAGGTTATCATTCTGTTGATCGCGGAACCGCCGCTTCCACCAACACCCAGCACTTTTATCTTGGCAAAAGTTTCGATATCAGGCTTGATTTCCATACCTTTTTTCATAAAATAATTATGTAATTTTTACTTCTTAATAATAAAAGGTTGCAAAGAAAAATGCAAGCCTTTTATACACACGTGAACACATAATTTGAACACTACAATTTTTCCTAAGGCATCAGTGATTTGAACCACTTATTCATTTTTCCAGTTACGTCTTTTACCGAAGAGAAGCCGCCTTTAAAAGCGCGGGTCGATTTTGTTGTTAATTCAGACCCCCATAAAACCAGGCCGATCGCCGTAGTGAATGTCGGATCATTTATTTTATCGATTGCCGTGACAACTTCCAGCGGATAACCAACATGGCATGGCAGTTTAAACGTGGCTTTCGCTGTTTCTACAATCCCGGGCAGTTTTGCACCGCCACCGGTCAAAACAATCCCCGCCGGAAGCAATCCGCTTCTGCCGATATTTTTCAGTTCTTTTTCAACCATATCAAATATCTCTTCCAGTCTCGCTTCGATTATTTCAGCAACGTGTTTTTGTGAAACCCTTTCACTTTCCTGCGGTGAGAATTCGCTCAAATCAATCTCTTCCCGTTTGTTTATTTCATTGGGTAGAGAGGATCCGTATTCAATTTTAACTTTTTCCGCAACATCAATCGAAGTTCTAAGTCCTATCGCAATGTCATTTGTAATATGTCCGGAGCCGATCGGCAAAACAGCCGTATGTATGACATCACCCTCTTCCATTACCAGCAAACTGGTCGTCGCGCCGCCGATATTTAATACCGCGACACCCAAGTCCTTCTGCCTTTTTGTCAGGATTGATTCGGCAGAAGCTAAAACTCCCAAAACCAAATCGTCTATATCAACGCTGGTCCGGTAAATACATTTTGTGAGATTTTTTATTTGAGATGACTGACCGAGAATTATTTCCGCATCAACTTCTAAACGGATTCCGGTCATTCCGGTCGGATCCTTAATCCCTTTTTGATTGTCTACTGTAAAACTCCTCGGTATGACATGTAAAATTTCGTAGTTCGGCGGAGTAGCTACCGTTTGTGCTGCTTCAATCGCTCTTTCCACGTCTTCTTCTCTTATTTCGCCGTCGGCTTTTGCCACAGCGACTATGCCGTGGCTGTCCTGAGAAATAATGTGTGAACCGCTGATTGCTACATAAGAATGTTCGATCGGGATACCGGTCATTCTTTCCGCCTGCTCTAAACAGGATGAAATACTGGAGACAGCATCCTCTATACTATTAATAACACCCTTACTGATTCCTTCGGATGGTGCTTCAGCAATACCCAGAATATGGACTTTGCTGTCTTTTTCATGTTTTTGCCCAACAACCACACGTACCATGTTGGATCCTACATCTAGTCCTGTTATTATTTCTTCTTGTGCCATTTGATTTTTATCTATTTGTTATGTGAGCAATTTTTGTATTCAGTATGAAATACACGCTCTCTTTGATTTTTATTATACCGAGTATTGGATATTTCTGCAAATTACTCGAAAATGTACGGGACGAATATATAAATTCCGATCATTATCGCGCCAATTGACGCAATCAGTACAACCGCAGCCATAATATCTTTGACAATTTCCACATAGAAATGGACCCTGGGCTTCAATATATCGACAATCTTTTCAAACGCGGTATTAATCAGCTCCAGGATTAATACCATAAAAATAACCAATGAAAGCAGGATGCGCTCCCAATGCTGCAGGGGAAATACAAGCATTAATACAAATATTACAGCAGCCACGATAATCTGAACACGAAAATTCTGTTCATTCTGGAATACATACTTTATCCCTTTTATCGCATAACGGAAACTCTTCAGCAGTGTTTTTAGATTTACTAATGGCATGAATTTATATATTGCTCAATAAGCTAGCGATCCTCCCCTCCAGTTTTTCCATTTTATCCGCCCTCCCCTCTGACTCGTGCGTAAAACCCATTAGATGAAGAATGCCATGGATAAATAAAAATTCAAATTCCTCTTTGTATGTTCTGTCGTTTTCTTTGGCACGCTTTTTTACGAGTGCATCCGTAATTATTATTTCCCCGATGAATTTATCTTTTTGCTTTGGTGATATGAAAGAACTTTTCTTTGATTTTATCTCTTTTTCTTCAAATGATAATACGCTTGGAACGCTATTTACTCCCCGCCAAGCTTTGTTCAAAGCTTTGCCGGTTTTTTCATTAACAACCGCGACGGAAATACTGACTGAGTCCTTCTTTCTTACCGCTCGCAGGGCAGTTCTTAAAATTTTAATTAACCTGACCTTTTGAACCGGACAACTGACTTGCTTATATAGTTCTACCTGCATAGATATTTAATTAACTTACATCAACACTGCTTCTAGATCAATTTAGACTGCAAATACTGTTAGTTACCGCTTATATTCGTATTTGCGTTTAGATTGGAGTTGGTATTTGAATTTGTGTTTGTATTTGTATTTAGATTCAAATTTGAGTTTGAATTGGAATTAGAATTACCATTGCTGTTTTGATTGGTGTTGCTATTTGTAACTGTTACCGGTGCTATTACAAAACTCTTATACATCATTTCAAACGTTTTCCGGAAACTGGCTTCTGCTCTAGTCCCGAAGTTATACGTAATGATATAAATAAAATCATCTGATGCCAGATAAACTGTTTTTGTATCCGCTCCGACAACACCCTCCCTGCCGTCCCAAGCAGTAAATGTCGCGATCGTTTCGCTATTCAGTTCCGGATACTGGGACATATACCATTCTTTTGCGGAAAGCGAAGAGAGATTATTTGTCACTAATACCTCAACAAATTCAGCTAAGCTTGAAGTGAATAATACCTCTTTATTTGATGACCTATCAATAGACTGCGCAATCCAGTCTAAAGGATACAGAATTGTGTAACTGTAATCCTGATTGGCAAACCGGCCTATCGTTGCCATATTCTGAATCTTTCCGATTCCGGCCGGGTTATAGCCGCCGGCCACCTCAATACCATCCGAATAGCCGTCGCTGTCTGTATCCGGTTTATTCGGTTCTGTCCCAAATGATTCTTCCTCCGCGTCGGTCAGTGAATCACGATCCGTATCCCTGCTGTTTATAATCGTAGAATTTGTATTCAACGTAATACCGACATTGGTATTTAAGTTGGTGTTTCTATTCAGGTTTGAATTTTCATTCAGATTGGAATTCACATTCAGAAGACTATTTGTATTCTCATTTTCGTTAATATTTCCGCTAGCGTTCTGATTACTTATATTTGCATCCACAACAACCTGATTCTGGTTTTCCACTAATGTATTCGTGTTCTTATCACCCATTATTTTCTGGAACATGAATGCGGCAACCACGCCAAGCACCAGTATTAATGCGACAACACCAATAATAATCGATGGAAGATTCTTCTTTTTCTTTCCGCCGGTTTTAGAAATTCCACTATGAAACCTGGCCGGAATAGTGTGAATCTCGCCGACTGCTTTCTTCTCTTTTATATTTTGTGAAATATTTTCTTCCGAACCACCCGCTTGAGGGCCTAGGTTATTATCCGTGTTCATATCTGTTTTATTGATTTATGTTTTTTATTTCGTTTTCAATGTCTAAAAGCTTGCCCGGTCCGTTCGGATCATAACCGCCTTTTACTTCTTTCCCATCCAAATATGTATCGCTGTCGGTATCCGGATTAAGCGGATCCGTTTTATATACTTTCACTTCATCAAAATCAAAAAGTTCATCAGAATCACTGTCCGGCCTTTGAATACTGGTACCCAAATCTTTTTCCTCTGAATCCAATAATCCGTCAGCATCCGTGTCATCGGCCTGAACAGTGTTGGTATTTTGAGCATTAACATTTGCAACTTGGTTGGTGTTTGAATTAATATTTGAATTTAAATTAGCTGCCGGAACATTTGTATTGTTGTTGACGTTGGTATTTGCGTTATCTTTATTGAGCACCAAAAAATAATATGCAGCGCCAGCGCCAAAAACAACCAGAAGCAGCAGTACAAAAAGAAACAGCATTTTCTTCCCTCCTTTTGGCTTAGGTACTTCCGCTCCCGGCACTTCTGCCAGCGGATTTGGCGGAGGAACCATCGTCGGATTAGCAGTCGGACGCGGGGCAGCAGGAGGCATTGCTCCATCACCCACAGGCGCTGACGACGGAAATGTAGAAGGAGTTTCCGTCGTGACATCCGTTTCTTCAAAAATATCTTCGGCTGGATCGCCCATTGGAAAGTTTGATAGGGGTGTTGTTGGTTCTGGCATATTATATTCCTAATGATAAATTACTAATTTGGTTGTTGCCAATTGTTAATCCAAAATCCGTTAGTACCGTCCGCAGCTTCAGCAGAATAGTTGAAACAAGCAGAACAATTAGATCCAGCGTAGCCGGCACAAGGATTCCCGCTATAAAGTCTATCCGACCTTATACCGCTGTTATACGCTCCCAAGCCTGAATACTCCAGTCTGGTAAACAATTTTGGGTTTGAACTATCATACTGGTATGCGTAGGTTTTGGAAGTGTTGGGACAATTGAATGTATGCTCAGCATCATTCCAGCAGGTGCCGGATGGATCGTAGGGCGGAACGCTACAGGCCGGTGTTCCGGAAAATTCATTGATCGGATCCAGAGGCGGATTCATGCCAATAGCATTACCGAATTCAGCCATCCAAGACGGCCATTTACTGGAAGTAAATCCCGACAAGAATGTCCCGGCGGAAAGCTCCGGAAAACCACTGTTATGATACCCATAGTTTAAGAGGAGATAGCCAATTTCACCGATATCGGTAACACGCTTCGTATCACGAACAATACAATCTTTATTTGTTCCTCCGGCGCAAGGAGAATTCATTAAACTCGGTCCGGAGTTGAAATACCAATTCTGAACTAATTGATTATAGATATTGATTGTCTGACCGCTTGCCCCTTCGTTATAGGAAATAAGGTAGATATTCGGCCACAGTGTCGTGCCGTCATGATTGGATGCCGCGACATAAATAGTTCTGCCCGCCCGACAAGCCTGATATCCATCAACCGTGCCGATTGGTACGCACGATCCGGTATCCTCCGGGAAAATTTGGTTGAACCAGGCGGTTGGCGAAAGAAAACTGCCGTTTTCCATAACACGAATTCCAATCACATCTCCGGAAGTATTACTACTAATACATGTAGCATCGTCGTCTTTACATATTGAGAAAAACATTTCTTTAAGCAGTTCATCCTTCAGAGGATCGACAGGTGAACGGGAAATAATCATAGGATCAGCAGTACCAGGTAAACCGCCCTCACGACAATAGAAATCCGTGAAATTTGTGGACGGTGCAGGATCACTGAAGAAGAATGGTGGTATAGTCGGCCATGGATCCTGGCACGCCTGTACCGTGGCCTGTACCACCGCAAATCCTGACCCTCCCCCAGACGGCATAGTAACATCCGCACGAATCATCGCGGTTCCATCCAGACCTTGATCCGTGCCTATTAATGTTGAAGGAGAATTTGGTAAAGAAATATTTAGTACACCGTTGGTTACCGAATTATTCCAGTTCCAAGTACCGCCAGAAATATTAGCGTTAAATTCATTTTTTGCCCAAGCCAAATATCTATGCTGGTTGCCAGCAACAGGATCTACATCACCGGTACAATTGCTTTGAATACATGTATACATGTCATGAAAAGCAACTGGTTGAGCTGGATATGGAGCACCGTATTGAATACTTATTTCGACGTGATCCAATAAACACCTGTCTGCATCGGTATCAAAAGTTGATGTAAAAATGCCATCCATACCCACTTGATACTGATTTAAAACACCATCATGAACACCGTCATTAATATCTGATTCACCGTTAATGGTTATGGTATGCGATTCACTCGGATTCCATTCAGTATCCGAATAAAACACCAGAAAAGTATGGATTCCATCGTTGTAGCTATCTATCGTCCCAGTATATGGTGTACCGGATGCGTCCTCCACAATAAATGTGGAAGAATTAAATGTTGATGCATCCATAATCTGGTTAAATTCAACCACGATTGACCGGTTTGTACATACATTCGGCTCTCCATCAAACGGATCCACGTTTAATACAGCCGGCCTGCCGGTACAGCACATAGTTCCGCCCATATCACCGCAACCGATGGTATTCGGGGCTCCGCATTGATCATCAGTAGCACACCCGCAATAAAGCCCTCTTGCAGGTCCGGTACAGCCATCCTGGTTTGATAAACAAGTCAGACCATTATATTCAGTGCCAGGCATACAACACGATCTGCAGTCAGCTCCCTGTGGTCCTGGTGGTGGTGGAGTTTCAGGATAAATATCACCGGTATCACTGATACAGCGATATCCGGCCGGAAAAGACAGCGGGCCCGAAAGACAAGAAGTATTGTCAGGGATTTGACAAAGCGCTCCCGGTTCGCCGGTACTGCACATTGCCAGGTCGGAACACATTCCGGTAAAACAGCATCCGCTGGTACAGTCCGAATTAACATTGCATGTAATACCAAATGGAACAGGATTACTGTCGCCTACTGTAGGAACCGTAGAATGTACAATCCCAGTTCCGGTCAGTGCATCGGCCGGAAGATCTATTTCCTGTATTGAAGTTTCATCCCATGAGGTAAATCCCGGAGAATCTGATCTGCCGGCACTACTGGTAAAATCAATCGTGCCATCCGTGCCAAAATCTTCTCCCACCGCTTCAGTAGCATTCAATTGCCCCTGAGTTCCGCTGCTCGGATTAAAATAGCAAAGGGTTGGATGGAAAGGCCCATCGACATCAAAAGATATAATTGGACCTGGTGGAGTATTGGTGTAATCTCTTTCACCATAACTATTTCTTATTCTTATCGGACCATCTACCGCATCATCAAAAGTTGCCGGAGTATCTTCATTCGGCACTTCCACGACGATAGATGTGTCCGTCCAGGTTGTTCCCGCCGGACCACATGCCGGCCATGATGTCGGAACCCACGGACCAGGGCTTCCAGAAAAATCAACTCCTGCAAGTCCAGTATAACTGCCAAACATACAACCATTGATAGTAACCCCAGTGCCAATTGGTGAAGGGTTTGGCACAATACTTTGGATAATCGGCGTGCAGTGATTATTCACGCAAGTACTGCCGGAGCATAATGAATTACAATGAATTGAATCTTCACAAAATGTAGGATCAACTGTAAGTAAACGTTCTACCGGAGGAATTGATGATCCAGATATCCACGCTCTTACCATGCCAGAGCCTTCATTACGACCTTGATAATGAGATACCGTAGGTCCGGATGATAAGACTCTTTCGGCTACATAGGGTGGTACAGTTCCGACATTAGCATTCCAATTCCAATCATAAGTACCAGATAAAATCTGACATGCGGGTCCAATCGCAGAAGAAGTAAACATTGCATTTGGAGCGGAATTAACAGTATAAAGAAAATACGTATCTGCGATTAAATTATAAGCTTCAATACCGCATTCCGTAGTATCTAATTTGGTCCTAAATTTCCAAACATAATCTGTTGCCATAGATGTGTTTGATGAAAGACTTCGAACACCGGTGGTAATTGTACCGCGATACCATGTGTTAGGATTTAAAAATGCTGAGGGATCAAATTCGAATGTATCACCAGTTGGCATGGTTAATGCCCCTGTTAATGCTGCGCCAACGACTAAACAAGATGCATCATTACATGGTTGAAAAAAAACATTTGCACCATTGATCGTTGAAGGATTCATGTTTTCGCTAAACCGAGCAGAAAATTTAACATTACGGCATACTTCCTGATAATCAGGCCATGGGGAAGGTGATGATAGTGTATATTGATCACAAAAATTGTTTATCACAACATATGGTGTTCCTGGTGGAACGGTCAGAACTGTAAAATTAATCCCGTTACTCGGTCCTGCTACGTCACTAGTTACAGTTACATCCCCACTCACGGCACCCGCCGGCACTGATGTTGAAATCGCGGTATCAGACCAGCCACCGACAACTCCGGATACTCCCCCGCCATAGTCGATATGACCCGACCCTTGAGTTGCACCAAATCTTTCGCCGGTTGCATTCATTCCCGTTCCTACATAGCCCGAAGTCGGACTAATCGACCACAAACACGGCCCATCAGATACTTCCGTACTGTTTACAAAGAAGTTCGGCCCGCCAAGATAATAGGCGGCGGAATATAGAACACCATAACTGGGATTATCATAATCAAGTTCTACCTGAACCTGTGGACGGTCATTATTATCATATACTGCCGGGATTTTTGTCGTAATATAATTATCATCATATGTCCCAAGTGCAGGTACAACGGATTGCTGAGGACGCACATTATCATCAAAAATTATATGAGTTGGGACAGCAGGGTTTGCGGGCGTTCCTTTGAAACAAGCGCCCTGAATTGTTACACACGACTCACGTGGACCTTGTGTGGGACTGAAATAGGCAACATACGGTGAACAGGTACAACTGGCAGGATCTGTAACGGAAAATCCCCACTGCTTGCTTAAATAGTTACCATTAATATCTATCACCATATTTGTTGCGACATTAACGATGTATGCAGAATTCGCAACAAGATCCGGGTCCGGCCTAAGCCTGAATACTTTGAAATCATTAGGGGTAGCAGTATCCACTGCTTCAAAAAAATTATTACCAAATTGGACATAGTAAGGTCCTGGAGATGGTATTGTTGATGGAGAAAGCGGTGGGGATTGTCTAAAGTCAGTGCCATTATCAATCGTAATCTGCAAAGTTTGGTTATACATGGAAGTGCCGAAGGTGATGTAAATATCCGTACTCGGACATTCATTCAGTCCGGTCGGATACCAGCTCACTACTCCCGGAACGGCATCGTTCGTTTCAAACTCCCAAACTATCTGTCCTACCATCGGGTTAGTACACAAATCTTCAACACCCTGGACCCTGATCTGATACCAAGTAAATGAGTTTAATGGATTTACGGCCGGATTCTCAATGTAGATATTTACTCCTTGGGAAATTGACTGCACTAATAGATTGTTATTGCTATATTGACTCACAAACGAACCACAAGAGTCGTCCGTACATTCCCAAAGTTCAAAATTATTTTTTGGGTGCCCACTTGCATCCATTATGGAATTATCATCAATCGGTTCATCGAAATGTAGTGTGAAAATAGGTGCCCGAGACACATTCCGGTCCGGATACCCCGCCCCGGAAAAGATCGGGTAAGTAGAATCAATCTCCGGCGGAGTGATGTCGGTTTCATTACCCACAGTAAAATCCCATTTCCAAGGATCAGGTCCGTCCGTACAGTCGTCGCAAACTGAAATATTTCTAAAATCCAGATCCTGGATTGGAGTACCTGTTGTCGGGTACCATTCTTCATAATCTCCGGCGTTAAAAAGACTATCATGATAATATGTTACGGTTCTTGCCGAAGTTAAAAAGTCATCCGTTGTACTTGCAAATGGTCCACCGACTGCAATATCTTCAGTTCTCAGATTGTCCGGCAGTTCTGCCGCTTCTACAGTTGCAGGATTAATTGGAACGTTAAACACCGCTTTTATTGATGAACACTGAGTAACGGGGCCAGATGGTTGCGTTTCACGCGAAGCTTCAAATCCTGTAATCTCAAGATCAGCTGTTGGGAATGATCCGCTACCGCAACTGGTTGCACAAATATTGCCGGGACAACAAGTCTCACTGCAAACAGCTGCACCACACATTACCGACCCACCGCTCGTCGCGTCATCAATCGTCCGCATGACAAAAAATACAATCGCCCACGATAATAGGACAATCGCGAGACCGATCAAACCGTTAAATATAATCTTTTTTGCCTTGGCAATTTTATCCTGATTGCCTTTGGCAGTCATCCAAACAAACCCGCCGTACATTATGATAATTACCGCCACCAGACCCAAAAGGCCCAATGCCCATTGGACAATGTTGATTACCGTCTCCAGAAGGTCTCTGGTACCCAGACCAAAAGTGGCACCCAAAGTAGAATCAAATGATATTGCATTTGCAATCGGTGTAACAAAAAAACTGACCGCGCCGGTCACAAAAACCCCCAGTAAAGCGCTAGTCAGCATACCTAGTCCAAAAAAACTTTTTTGTTTTGAGTTTTTCCTCCCTTTGGTCAACATAGTTGAAAGGTGGTTATTTATTTTTGATTACTATTTTTTTACGAAAGAATCTGGCGCACTTTCTCACTGACTACCTTGCCTTCCGCTTTTCCCTGTGCTTTCGCCATTACCTGACTGATCACTTTACCCATGTCCTTCATAGACTCTGCTCCGGTTGATTCGATCGCCTCTTTGATTATCTGCTCCAATTCTGTTTCAGAAAGTGGTTCGGGCAGATATTGCTGTAAAAGATTAGCTTCTGCGGATTCTGCTTCAGATAATTCTGTTCTACCCCCCTTTTCAAACGCTTCTGCGGACTCTTTTCTTTTTTTTATCTCTCTCTGCACAACAATCATCGTCTCTTCTTCCGACAGCTCTTTTCTTTTGGCGATTGATTCATTTTTTACAGCCGAAAGCACCATCCTAAGCGTACTGACTTTTTCCGGTTCTTTCGCTTTCAAGGCTGTGACAACATCTTGTTCTAACTTTTCCTTCAGACCCATAAATATTCGAAAATTAATCTAATAACAAACGTTAAAACACCAATTTTAGTGTATTTATCTTCTGCCGCCTCTTTTTTTCGATCGATCAACCTCTTCCAGTTTGCCGATTTTCCTCAGATATTCCTTTTTAGACTTAATATCTTTGCGCCTTAAAGCGTCATCTTTTGTTTTCCTTTTGTTCTTTTCCGGCTCATGAAAACGGCTTTTTTTAGCCCTAATTAAAACGCCACTCTGCTGGACTTTCTTAGAAAATCGTCTGATCAGGCTTTCGGATGTTTCACTGTCTTTCTTTTTTACTTCAACCAAATTATTCACCTCCCTTAAGGTGTATATTTAATAGTTAGTTCTTTTTTAATATAACACTCTTGTTTAATAACGTCAAATATAATAAACAACCCTTCTAGAGGTAGAAGGGTTGTTTTATCTGATATTTAATTTTTCTATCCGATTGCCCCCAGTTTTTTCCCGCCAATCAAATGCAGGTGGATATGATCAATAATCTGGCCACCCTCGTCACCACAGTTAAAGACCAGCCGGTAGCCGGATTGGGAAATATCATATTTTTTTGCCAAAATCCTCGCCCGGTCAATCAGACTTCCCAGCATTATTGCGTCATTTTCTGACAAGTCAGAAATTTTTTCCACATGTTTTTTTGGGACGACTAAAATATGCACCGGGGCCTGAGGGGCGATGTCTTTGAATGCGATCATTTCATCATCTTCAAATACTATGTCCGCGTAGCCTTCTTTTTTGATAATTGAACAGAATACACAGTCCATATTTATTCCTCAAAATGGTTATTGGTGTTTTGGATAATCGCCTTGGCTTTTTCCAAACGCTTTTTCAGTTCGTTATACACTTTGTTATAATCGACCACCTCTTGTGATCCGCCCTCCATATCTCTTAAGAGTATCGTTTTATCCAGCATTTCTTTTTGTCCCAGAATCAGTGAAAACTTTACTCGGAGCCTTGCCGCGACCGACAACTGATATTTCAAACCCTCTTTGGAAAAATTGCTTGCTGCCCGGATTCCTTTTGCCCGCAGGTCCTCAACCAGCTTCAGTGCCTGCTTTTTCGCACTTTCACCGAGTTGAGCGACAAAAACATCTGGCGGTTCCGGCAGAGGGATCACAATTTCCTTTTCCCGCATAGCCAGTACCAAACGTTCAACTCCACCGGCATAGCCACAGCCCGGTGTCGGTCTGCCACCCAGAATTTCTGTCAGATCGTCGTAGCGACCACCGCCACCCAGCGCCGACTGTGAACCGTCATCATTTTCCGGCCAGATTTCAAAAGTCGTCCTGGTATAATAGTCCAATCCCCGGACCAGGAACGGGTTCAGCTGATAAGCAATATCCGCTTCATCCAGATATTCCAGAACTTTTACAAAATGCTCTTTACACTCTTCATCCAAATGATCAACAATGTGCGGAGCATCAACTAATATTTCCTTGCATTCTTTCACTTTGCAATCGAGCACACGCAGAGGATTTTTCGTCAAACGCCTTTTGCAGTCTTCGCAGAGAAACTTTTTTCTGGAAGTTAAATAATCTGCGAACAGCTGCTCATAATCTTTTCTGCACTTTTTACAGCCGACGCTGTTTATTTGAGTTACGACCGGTATTCCGATTGTCTTATAAATACTTTGGCACATCACAATTATTTGCGCGTCAATAATCGGATTGTTATCCCCGATCGCTTCAAATCCGAACTGGTGAAACTGTCGGTATCTGCCCGCTTGCGGGCGGTCGTAACGGAAAAATGGTCCCCAATAGAAAAGTCTTACCGGCTGTGGTCTGTCCAACATCCCGTGTTCGATGTATGCCCTGACGATGCCGGCGGTGTTTTCCGGTCGCATGGAAACATTCAAACCGCTTCGGTCATCAAAAGAAAACATTTCTTTTTCCACTATGTCAGTATTCTCGCCGACAGAGTGGGTAAACAAGCTAGTTTCTTCCAGAATTGGTGTATCGATCATTTCGTAGGTATAATCCTCCGCTACTTCTTCCACCAATTTCCGGACATAATTCCAGTATTTCTGGGATTCCGGCAAGATATCTTTCATTCCTCTTAAAAGTTGGGGATGCTTCGAACTTCTTTTCTTCGGTTCTGCATTTTTCTCATCTTTGACAGGGGCTTTTGTGACTTTACTTTTTGGCATTATAAATTTCGGTTAAATGTTGTAATCGGGTAAATTAAAATGAGTTAATTTATTAAAAGGCCACGCTCTGACCCATGCTTTTCCTACAATGAATTCTTTTCCTATGGGTCCGATAATTCTGGAATCAAGACTGGATCCCCTGTTGTCGCCCATTACATAATATTTATCCGCATCTAGCACAATATCAATATTTCCACTGGTATAAACTGTATCATCCAGATAAACACTTTCGTCCAAAATGATTCCTTCCGGGTTTGCGGTATTCTGAATTATCACTGTGCCATTTTTTACCTGTACTGTTTCACCCGGCAGACCGATAATTCTTTTGATAAAAAACTGCGATGTGTTCCTTGGATCCTTCAATACGATAATATCTCCCCGGTCCGGTGCATTAAAACGATAACTGATTTCATTGATAATTAGATATTCATAATCATGAAAGGTCGGTTCCATGGAAGCGCCTTTAACATAAAAAGGTTGGACCAGATAATATCTGATCGGAATTATTATCGCCAGCGAAATGATAATAATCTTTGCAACTTCTAAAACAAAAAGTCCCGTTGCTTTCCAAAACGGATCCGGTGTGATGCTTTTTTCATTTAACTCATCCAGCGCATCATTAATTTCCTTTTCATCTTTCTGCTCTGTTTTTTTTGCCATTTGATTTTTTAATATTGAATCTCAAATTATATTAGGTCTTATCCGGTGTTCACCAGGATAAGTCGAGTGGTGCTCGTGTCTGGATTTGAACCAGAGACCTTTCGAATGTGAATCGAACGCTCTAACCAACTGAGCTACACGAGCGCGGTGGACAGATGTGTGGATAGTGCTCACTGCCTGCCGAAAGGCATATAACCAGCCGCCCGTCGCCATCGCTTGCGCACAGACGTAAGCGGGCGAGAGCTACGAACCCCTGTAAATAAAGGAGATAGCACACGAAGTAGCCTTATTGTAACACAAAGAAAGTAATATTTCAAGCCCCTCGGATGAAATCTTAATCAGGCCGATTACGTATTAATTATTGTAGTAGATTTTTTGTTGAAAATATTATATAATATTAGCGATATGAATCAATAATTTTGTATTTCTAACCCGTCAAATGAAAAGAATTAATTCAGAAAAGGAATTTAACCTCCTGGATAAAGTAGAAAAAGGACAGGCACTCGAAAAAAAGAAAAAACGTCATGGTTTCGGTTTTTTTGTCGGTAAATTTTTTGTTTATCTTTGCGTTGTTGTTGTCCTGGTCGGTCTCACTTTTTCTTACAAGGTACTGCTTTCTGCCAATAGTGTAATTGCATCATCTGACATACCTTCACTGATCAGCCAGTTAAAATATTTTGTTGTAGCACCGGAAGATATGATTGACGGAGAAAAAGAGGATCGGATCAATGTTCTGATGCTGGGTATGGGCGGACAGGGACACAGCGGTGGATATCTGGCCGATACGATCATGATTGCCAGTGTTAAACCATCGACAAAGGAGGTCGCTTTTATATCCATACCGCGGGACCTTTACGTGCCCATACCGGACAATGGCTGGAGAAAAATAAATAACGCTTATGCATTCGGCTATAATGAAGATCCGGAAAGCGGCGGTGAAGAGTTGATGATCGAAGTAATTGAAGACATCACTGGTTTAAAGATTCATTATTACGGGAGAGTTGATTTTGAGGGTTTCCGAAAAGTCATCGACGATATCGGCGGAGTCGACGTTACAGTAGAGCGGACATTTTATGATCCACTATACCCCGATTATAACTACGGCTATCAGCCGGTTTCATTCCAACAGGGAAACAATCATTTCAACGGGGAAAAAGCGCTACAATTCGCCCGTTCCAGACACGGCAATAACAATGAAGGTTCGGATTTTGCCCGGTCACAGAGACAGCAGAAAATACTACTGGCGGCAAAAGAAAAACTGTTATCAACATCTACGCTACTCAACCCCAGTTTGATTTTAAACATTGTGGATGATCTTGCCGATCATGTCCGTATGAATATGGAACCATGGGAAATGATCAAACTTTATAACATGATTAAAGATGTTTCCGCCGATCAGATTATTGACGAGGTGATTGATAACAGCCCAGACGGTCCTCTGCATTCGGAAACAACAATTGACGGAGCATACATATTACGTCCAAATGCCGGGCTGGATGATTTCTCCGAAATTCAGGAAATTGCTCAAAACATTTTCCAAGTTGAAGAGACGAAAACTGTAACCCGGGAAAATGCCACCATCGAAATCCATAATGGTACAAAAATTAACGGCCTCGCTGCTAAAACAGCGGAAACTCTGCGCAACGCCGGTTACAATGTTGTCGCAGTCGGTAACGCAGCGGAACAAAACAACCAGATTACGACGATTTATGATTTAACCGGCGGGACAAAGCCGCAGACTTTAAACGCGTTAAAAGAGGAAATCGGATCAGAGATTGCATCGACCGTTCCTGCATATTTATATACTCCTGATAAAAATGAAGTTACCTATCAGGGATTAAGCGCGCCTTTAAATTCAGATATTGTTTCGCAAAGTGGCGAAGTTGATTTTCTGATTCTTCTAGGTGCTGATGGAATCAATCAGACAAACAGTTCTATAACCAATTCCGATACACAATAATATTATGTCAAAAAAGTTACCGCAAGTTGCATTGATTGGCCGAACGAATGTTGGTAAATCAACGCTTTTTAATACTTTACTGGAAAGACGAAAGGCCATAACATCCTCTGTCCCTGCGACCACCCGTGATCGCAATTTTGGCATATGTAATTGGCAAGGGAAAAAAATTACTTTAGTCGACAGTGGTGGTGTGAATATTATTAAAGGTGAAGAGATTGAAGAAAGTATCAAAAAGCAGGCTGAAATTGCCGCCGGGGAAGCAGACTGTATCGTTTTTGTTGTTGACGGCGCACAAGGTATGATGCGACAGGATAAGGACATCGTTCGCTGGTTAAAAAAATCCAAAGTGCCGGTAATTTTAGCCGTCAATAAAATAGATAACCCAAAAAGAAAAGCGGAAGCAGGCAGTGAGTTTTATCAACTGGGGATAAAAGATACAATCTATGTTTCTTCCATCAATGGGAGTGGAACCGGGGATCTGCTAGACGCCATCATCAAAAAAGTTCCGGAGAAATCGACGGAGCTGAAAGAGCCGGATTTGAAACTGGCAATTGTAGGCAAAACAAATGTCGGAAAATCTTCCTACGTAAACGCCCTGCTCGGAGAAAACAGAGTGATTGTTAGTTCGCAACCCCACACCACGCGTGATCCTCAGGATATTGAAATCCAGTATAACAAAAAAAGAGTGCTGCTTGTGGATACGGCCGGATTAAGAAGAAATAAGATTAAAAAAGGAGAGTCAGGGATAAGAGCGATCGAAGCAGAAAGCGCCAGAAAATCTCTGCTCGCGATAAAACATGCGGACGTCGTATTACTGATGCTGGATATTACTGAAGAAATCTCGTTCCAGGACAAGCATATTGCCAGTGAAGTGGTGGATGCCAAAACAGGCATTGTAGTGGTTTTAAACAAATGGGATTTGATCCGGGATAAAAATGTGAAAACCATTAAAGACTACCTGAAGTATGTCCATAGCTTTTTTCCGTTCCTTTTATGGGCACCATATGTGTTTATTTCTGCCAAAGACAAAATCCGTCTGAAGAATCCGATAGATTTCGCATTGAAAATGAAAGAAAACAGGGAGAAAGTGATTGATTCTGAACAGCTTCTGGAATTTATCAAAGAATTTACAATAGATATTAACAGCAAGCAAAGAAAAGACACTAAGCCGTTTAAAATGACATCACTTGAACAGGAGGATATTAACCCCCCCACCTTTCTTTTGAGAGTAAATGCAAAAATTCCGCCTCCCCATGCTGTTACTGATACTTTAAAAAAGGCTATTCGGGAAAAGTTTGATATTTGGGGTACGCCAATTATTTTGAAGGTTAAACTTAAAAGACATGAAACTAATCATAGGGTTAGGAAACCCGGGGATAAAATACAAAAACACAAGGCATAATGTCGGCTGGTTAATGTTGGATGAGCTGATCAAGGCTTTGTCTATTTCTTCCTTTAAAACTGTGAAGAAGTTTCAATCCGACCTCACTCAGGGGCAGATCAATGATCAAAAGTTGATTTTGGCTAAACCACTGACTTTCATGAATAATTCCGGAAAGGCAGTATCACTCTTAAAAAACTTTTACAAGGTGGATCTGGAAGATATTGTAATTGTGCGGGATGATTTGGATCTGGAATTCGGGAAGTACCGGGAAAAGCAAGACAGCGGTTCCGGCGGGCACAACGGCATTAATTCAATTATTGAAAATATCGGCAGTAAAGGTTTTATTCAAATTAAAGTGGGTATTAAAAATGACCTGCTTGCCAAAATAGATCCGGCGAGTTTTGTTTTGCAGAAATTTACCCTGCAGGAAAAGAAGCAGTTAAAATCACAACTGCCGGAGTTTGTAGCAAGAATCAAAAATTTTTTGCAATAAAAAAGAGCCCACGACTAGATTCGAACTAGTAATCTTCACACTCCTGGTGTGATGCTCTACCATTTGAGCCACGTGGGCGATTTTCTGGTGCCAGCGGAGGAGTTTGACGAACTCTTGAAAACAGATCAAGTGTTCTTCAAGCTGAACTACGCTGGCAACCAGTGAGACCAAATGGTCGGCGCGTCGGGAATCGAACCCGAGACCTTCCCACAGAGTGGGACGCTCTATCCAGCTGAGCTACGCGCCAACCTTACAATGTGCAGAATGGTGCCCCGTCGAGGACTCGAACCCCGATCGGCTGATTGAGATGTCAGCTGCTCTGCCATTAAGCTAACGGGACACCAAATAAATGGCAGGGATGGTAGGACTTGAACCTACGACCTTCCTACTGAAAGCAGGATGCTCTATCAACTGAGCTACATCCCCAACAAGACTTAGGTGGGCCCGTCTCGCGTGAGCGAGAAACTGATTGGTCGATGCTCGCCAAGGGATTCCTTTCGGAAACGGGCTTCCTTGCGGAGAGCCCCATCGCTTCTTCAGTTTGGCATCGGAGATGCCAACGGACCCAATATGTCATAATACCCAGGGTGCTATCTATAAGTCTGATGGCAAAGGGTATTGTTAAGGAGGATACAATACTCTTAACCGACTTATAAATAGCACGCTGGGCACTACATCTACTGTTCACTAGGCCACTTACAAGCGATAGAAATATTCCATGTAGAAATAGTTCCTATCTTTATAGCTACTAATAAAAACTAAGGAGGGGTTGTTTAAATTTTCGCCACTTGCAAGCAGCTTGGTAAACAGTAACTTTGATATTTATTTGTAAAATATGCTGGCTGTTTCTTGAAATGTGAAGTATAATGTTAGCATAATTTGTTTTTTTGTCAACCCCATTAGAGAAAATCCTCTAACGGGATCAAGATTTATAAACTCAAACAGTATAATATTTGGCTAATTTTAGCCTCGAAATTTAACAAAAGTGGAAAAAATCAATCTCGGATTCCGCAACCTCATCTCAGAAGCATTACCAAAACACGGAAATGAGCTGACTGAAAACACGTTTTCAGCCCTGAGTAACGGAACTCTGCAATCATTAATCATCAGTAATATCCTCACCTCCCCCTCATTTGATCACAGGGCGCTTTTTTGGTTAACCAAGGATTCAGGACAATCGGAGACAATTAGGGTAATGCTGAATTTTTGGTTGAAATCATTTGCATTTGATACGCGCGAGGTTTATGTTTGGGACAATCAAAATGAAACAGAAAAGACCAAAATACTTTGGTCACTACTTACTCAAAAACCGGTGATTGTTTTATGCTCGATATCCGGATTGGAAGAGATTGTAGCTGACCCGAAAGATTTTGAAAATCATCAGATTAATATCTTAAAAGACAGCACTATCCCGACAACCGACCTGGCAAAAAAATTAGTTGAATTAGGATATGTAAAAGAAAATTTCGCGTCTGCACCTTTGATGTTCAGTCAAAAAGGTGGCACGTTAAATATTTTTTCACCTCAATATCCATTGCCGGTAAAAATAGATTTTGAAGGAGAAATAGTGGAAAATATTTCTTTCTACGACCCGGCTGATAAAAAAAGTAAAGGGGGTGTTGACTCTGTATCAATCCTTGGTAATTTTCCTGTTTCCCGATTTGAACATTCAATATTGGAATACGTTTCCATGCATAATTCTCTAAGTATCGTATATATGGATCCCGTTGAGCTTGAGGAATTTTCATACGATTGGAAAAGAATCGATAAAAAATTATACCCCCACCCCAGAATTGTTTTTGAATCCTTTCCGAAAGATGCTAAGGAAATAATTATTGATTTTAAAAGCGCCCCTCTCTTCCATCATAATCTGGAAAAATTTGTTATAGAAGTCACTGAATTAGCAAGGAATAAATATTCAATATTTATTGCAACTTCAAAAAAGCCGGAACTGGAAAATGTAATTAAGAAATTAGGTCCGTTAAGAAAAAGTATTAATTTTATCAATGCCGCGCCTCCATTATTGGAAGGTTTTACCCTGCCGTTACACAGAATCGCTTTTTTTACTGATCAGGAAATCTTCGGTTATTCAAATGGGGAACAAAAAATCAAGGCATCAAGCATTGATCATAAATTTTTGGCGGAATTGAAAGCCGGGGATATCGTTGTTCATCTGGACCATGGCATCGCTCGGTTTCGCGGTATGGTAAAAAAAGAAATAGAAGGGATGCTCCGGGAATTTTTCTATCTGGAATATGATCACGGTGACAAGCTGTTCGTCCCCATCTACCAGGCAGAAAAACTGAATAAATATATCGGCAAGCAGAATCCCCCCTTACACCGGCTTGGTAGCGGGAATTGGAAAGAAGTGTGTTTAAGAATAAAACGTGATTCATTAAAACTAGCAAGACAACTTTTAGAAACATCAACACTAAGAACACAATCGGAAACAATCCCGTTAAAAAAAGAAACTGCGGATGAAAGAAAACTGGCTAATACTTTTGAGTTTGAAATGACAGCTGATCAAAAACGCTCAATTGATGAAATAAATAGTGATCTGGCAAAAAATGTTCCCATGGACCGTCTGGTTTGCGGAGATGTAGGATTTGGCAAAACGGAAGTCGCAATCAGAGCGGCATTTAAAACAGTGATGAACGGCATGCAGGTCGCGCTACTTTCCCCCACTACCATTCTGACTCAACAGCATTATGATACATTTAAAGAACGGCTGGAGCATTTTGGCATCAACATCGCTTTGCTCAGCCGGCTAAAAACATCGAAAGAACAGAAAGAAATCGTAGAACAGCTGAATAATAATCAAATTGATATTGTTATTGGAACCCATCGGCTGCTTTCCAAAGATATTCGATTCAAAAATCTTGGGTTGATTATTGTGGATGAAGAACAGCGTTTCGGTGTTGAACATAAAGAAAAATTAAAAAGACTGAAAAGTAATGTTCACATTTTAACCCTGACTGCCACACCCATACCCCGCACACTAAACTTTGCCCTGTCGGGATTAAAAGATATTAGTACCATTGAAACCGCACCCCCTGGGCGACT
Organism: Patescibacteria group bacterium; assembly: GCA_041664365.1. Lineage (NCBI taxonomy): Bacteria > Patescibacteria group bacterium. The sequence continues at coordinate 59,426 of JBAYKW010000002.1, read as the reverse complement.
GCCGATCGAAACGATTATCCGTCCGGCTCAGGATGAATTGATAATTGACGCAATCCAATCGGAATTAAAGCGCAATGGCCAGGTTTATTTTCTCCATAATCAAGTAGAAACAATCGAAGCCAAAGCAAAACAAATTAAAAAACTGGCGCCCGGAGCCAGAATCGGAATTGTACACGGGCAAATGGAAGAACATGCGATGATGAATGTCATGGAAAGTTTTGATAACGGAGAAATCGATGTTTTAGTTTCAACTACAATAATTGAAAACGGGTTAGACCTGCCGAATGCCAATACATTAATTGTGGAGGATGCAACTAACTTCGGCTTGTCACAGCTATATCAATTAAGAGGAAGGATCGGCCGTGCCGACCGGCAGGCCTTTGCCTATTTCTTGTACAAAAGTAAACAACTTACCCCGGACGCAAAAAAAAGACTGATTGCACTGATGGAGGCAAAAGAACTCGGCAGTGGATTCCAACTTGCTCTGCGTGACCTGGAAATCCGCGGTACCGGCAATCTTTTAGGAAAACAACAACACGGAAAAATAAATGCAATCGGCCTGAATTTATATTTGAATCTGATCCAGCAATCAGCAGAAGAAATCAAAACAGGAAAGATCGCGGAACCGGTCAGAGATGTCAGTATTGATCTCCCGATTTCCGCATTAATCCCCACATCAATGGAACCACGCGAAGAAAAGAGGCTGCATTGGTATCAAAAATTATCTGCCACGCGCGATATAAAAGAATTACACAAATTGGCCAATCAGTTTTCCTTGATGACAAAAGCACCGGAAGAATACAGGAACCTCATCTCTCTATTAGAAATAAAAGTACTAGCCCAGAAAAGCAGTGTAACAAGCATAGATACCACTTTTGTAACTGACTCGGAAGAAGTAGCCAGAAAAAGAATTGTCTTTAAATTTAATAAAAGTTTAGTACCGACCCAAATTGAACAGTTATTTACCGTCAGTGACCAATGGTCACTTGGTGAGTTTACGGTTAAGATTGATCTCGATGCACTTGCAAAAGACTGGTTGAAAGATATTAAGAAGTGTGTTAGTATTCTCTAAGAAAGAAAAACAGGGCGTCCAAACACTATTGGCCCTGTTATTTTTGTTCCAGAAACCGCACTGCGGTCTTGGAGACAAATTCCGGCTGATACAGCCGATGAGCATTGCGGTAAACGGTTTCGGGCTGACCGGTCAGCCCTTTTGCGCGACCAACTTCGGTGATTGCTTCGCGCAGAGTAGTGCCGTCTACCGTAAACGTCTCTCCGCCAAGAACCCTGATCTCCCACCGGAAGATCTCCTTTTCCTGAGGTTCGGACACGGCAGGAAACAGTTCCGGCTGGTCCGCAGGATGACTGGTATGAGGCATGTTCCCCTCTTTCGACGTGGGAGTAAAGCTCCCGGTCAAGGTGGAAAATCAATGAGCAAAACCATTCACCAACCTTTCACTGCTATCGGGGTACCCGATAACAGAAAAAACTTAACATCTACGCATTAACCTGTCAAACATAATGGATCAAATATTCTGGAATAGCTTTAACTGCATCCCGCAGGTCGGACCACGGACTTTTAAAAAGCTGATTGCCGGTTTTGGCAATATGGAAAATGCATGGAAAGCTACATATCTTGAATTATGTGCATGTGGCGTACTGCCAAAAATTGCGCAGATAATTGTGGAAAAAAGATGTCTGATTAACCCGACCAAGGAGTGGGAAAAACTGGAAAAGCACGGCGTGAAAATGATTACCTTAGAAAGCCAAGCATATCCCAATCTTTTGAAAGAAATATCCAGTCCACCAGCTGTGTTGTATTGGAAAGGTAACCGGGACGCGTTAAATAAATTAACAATCGCCATTGTCGGTACCCGCAACCCTACCGCTTACGGTCGGGAAGTTGCAAAAGACATTGCGGGTAATCTTGCCCAGGAAAAAATTTGTATTGCCTCCGGGATGGCTTTGGGCATTGATGGGATTGTACATCAGGCGGTATTAGATAATGACGGGACAACCGTGGCTGTTTTAGGCTCGGGACTGGATATATTGCACCCCCAGACTCATACAATCCTTGCGCATGAGATTATTGAAAAAAATGGCATGATCATTTCCGAATTTCCGCTTGGCACTGCCCCGCTAAAATATCATTTCCCGATCAGAAACAGAATAATTTCCGGATTAAGTAAGGGCTGTGTAGTGATAGAGGCGGGTCAAAAAAGCGGGGCATTAATTACAGCACGATTCGCCCTTGAACAGAATCGGGAGGTTTTTGCCGTACCCGGCAGTATCTATCAAAAAAGTTCTGTTGGTCCGAATAACCTGATTAAAATGGGTGCAAGAGTGGTAACCAGTTCAGACGACATTTTGGAAACATTAAATATTTCAGCAAAAATTACCAGGCAGGTGAAAAGCGATGTAATAGCCGATAATCCGGAAGAGGCTAAAATATTCTCTGCTATTTCATCTGAACCGACTCACATTGACGATATCGTTACGCAAAGCGGACTTAGCGCGACAGTAACAAGCTCCACCCTGACATTAATGGAAATGAAGGGAAAGGTAAGAAATATCGGCGGAATGAATTACGTTATTGCTAAATAGATCTTCCCACCGAAAACAGAATTATGGCGGGAATATTTGACAGTAATCTCATTTGCGGTTATATATAGAAGTATTGTAAAAATTCTTTATTTTTTATGACAAAAAAACTAGTCATCGTTGAGTCACCTACGAAATCAAAAACAGTTACTAAACTTTTAGGTGATCATTCAGAATACACCGTTAAGGCCAGTGTCGGTCATATTCGCGATATTCCGAAAAGTAATAAGCAGGCAATCGATATTGAGGCGGGATTTGTGCCAAGGTATGAGATTTCGGCAGATAAAAGAGTAATTGTGGCGGAATTGCGAAAGATTGCGAAAGTGTCGGATGAGATTTTGCTGGCAACTGACCCTGACCGTGAAGGAGAGGCTATTGCCTGGCATATAGCCGAGGTACTGAATAGTGACGGAAATAGTAAAAAAATCAAACGAATTGTATTTCACGAAATTACCCAGTCAGCAATAGACGAAGCGATCGCTAATCCGAGGGAGATCGATCAGAATCTGCGTATTGCACAGGAAGCACGCAGGGTACTAGACAGGCTGGTTGGTTATGATCTGAGCGGATTAATCTGGAAAAAGGTTAGATATGGTTTGTCAGCAGGGAGAGTTCAATCCCCCGCCTTGCGGATTTTGGTTGAGCGAGAGAGACTGATCCAGAAATTTGTGCCGGAGACCTATTGGCAGATAACTGCTGATTTGGTAACTAAAGAAAATATTAAAATACAATTCAATTGTTCTGTCGAACCAAAAGACATCAAAGAAGTTGACAGTATTATTGAACAAGGCAAAAAAGGCGCCTGGCAGGTTATTGAAATGAAAGAAAATGAAGCAAAGCGGAGTCCGCGCGCACCTTTTACAACTTCTACCCTGCAACAAACCGCCAGTTCACGTTTTGGTTTTACTCCATCGCGTACGATGAGTACTGCTCAGAGGCTTTATGAAGCTGGATACATCACCTACATGCGTACCGACAGTACCAATCTGAGTAAAGAATCACTCGGCAACATCACGAGGACCATAACTAAAGAGTATGGTGATAAATTAGTCCAGGTCAGAGTATTCAAAACCAAAAGTAAAAATGCGCAGGAAGCGCACGAAGCGATCAGACCGTCAGATTTTTCCAAAAAAACTGCCGGCGCCACTGATGATCAGAAAAAACTTTACCAGCTGATTTGGCAAAGAACCATGGCGAGCCAAATGATTGACGCATTGCTATTGAAAACAAAGATCACTGCAAATATCACAAATGGCAGTATACCTGATTTTGCTGTCAACGGAACACATATTATTAATCCCGGATGGCTTCTGGCTGATCCGACAGCGCGTAATGAAGAGGTGGATCTGCCGAAATTGAAAGTTGCAGATCCCCTGACTTTAGATCAAATAAATTCGCTCGAAAAGCAAACACAACCGCTACCCAGATACACTGAAGCCGGCCTGGTTAAAGAACTGGAAAAACGAGGAATCGGACGACCGAGCACTTACGCGTCAATTATTAATACGATAATTTCCCGAGGATATGTTGAAAAAGAAGGCCGTGCTTTAAAACCGACCGATACCGGCGAAGTGGTCAGCAAATTCCTGGAGGACAATTTTGCAAATTATATTAGCGATTCATTTACCGCTGAAATGGAAGATGAATTGGATGAAATCGCCCAGGGTAAAAGAGATTATGTAAAAACCCTCAAAGATTTTTATGGACCTTTTTCCAAAGACGTGAAAGCAAAAGATAAAATAGCAAAAATAACCAACCTCGGTAAAGCGGATAAAGATATCAAGTGCCCGAAATGCCAGTCTGAAATGATAATCAAACTCGGACGCTCCGGAAAATTTTTAAGCTGTGCCAAGTTTCCCGATTGCAGTGGTAGCAGGACAATCGACGGCAAGGAAATGCAGGGTCCGAAAGAAACCGGTGATCCGTGTCCGGAATGTAAGGACGGTAAACAGGTGGAACGCGAAGGAAAGTACGGATTATTTATCTCCTGTTCTAATTATCCGAAATGCAAATACATCAAGAACAGTGAAAACGGCCAGAATTCCACTGGAGTTAAATGTACTGTATGCAAAGACGGTGAAATGGTGGAAAAAAGAGGGCGGTTCGGAAAATTTTACAGCTGTTCTAATTATCCGAAATGCAAACACGCCATCAAGGCCAAACCGACCGGAAGATTTTGTGAATATACCAGAGAAACGGGAGTATGCGGTGCTCTAATGATGGAGGGAACAAAAACGATCCCGGAAAGGTGCAGTGATAAAACCTGCCCGAACCATAACCCACATAAACTGACAAAATAACATGGATAATACAGAGCCTAAAATTGAAGAAATTTGCGACCGATGCGGGAAAACGATGGTTTTAAGATCCGGCAGATACGGTGAGTTTCTGGCATGTACCGGTTATCCTGACTGCAAAAATACGATTAATATTGTCCGAGAAGGAGTTAAGCAAGAAATGCATGAGGACCGGTTAATCGGTGATGATCCGGAAACAAAAAAACCGGTTTACCTGAAAGAAGGACGTTATGGCACATATATTCAGCTGGGAGATTCAGAAAAGGGCAGAAAACCAAAAACAGCATCACTACTTAGGGGAATGGATGCTAAAAAATTAAATCTTGATACGGCCCTGGAACTTTTGACTTTACCGAAAACTCTGGGCACAGCTGATGATGGTGAAATTATTACAGTATCCAACGGAAAATTCGGACCTTACATCAAAGCGGGAAAAGAAACCCGCAGTCTCCCGTCAAACCTGTCACCATTAAAAATCACGCTGGATGAGGCAAGAGACCTACTGAAGGGTGACAAGCTCAGGCCGGGCGGTAAATCTGCGGTGATCAATCTGGGACAGGATGAGGAGCGAAATGACATTATTATCAAAGAAGGAAAATTCGGACCATATATTACGAACGGTAAAATAAATGTATCCGTTCCTAAAACAATTACCAGCGATTCCGTCACGCTGGAAGATGCGATTGCTATGCTTGAAAAAAAGGCTAAAAAAATCAAATAAATATTCTTATTAAAGAAGAGCGAAATGCTCTTCTTTTGATTTACGCTTGATTGTTGGGTGATTGTATTCTAAACTGGAAATATATTTCGACCCCCCCCAATGACTATACAACAATTACTGAATAAAATAGCGAAGAAAAACCCCAAAATGGATCTGGACATGATTCGTTTGGCTTATGATTATGCCAAAGAGGCCCACAAGGGGCAGAAAAGACGCTCTGGAGAGGATTATATACAACATCCGCTCCATACAGCCAGCAATTTAGTAGATATGGGGTTGGACGAAAAAATTATTATTGCCGGATTATTGCACGACGTTCCGGAAGATACCGATTTAACAATTGAAGATATCAGAAAAGAATTCGGCAAAGACATCGCAACTTTGGTTGCGGGGATCACCAAACTCGGTAAAATAAAATACCGCGGTATGCAAAGATATGTGGAGAATCTCAGAAAAATGTTCCTGGCCATGGCCAAAGATGTCAGAATAATTCTGATCAAATTTGCCGACCGCATGCATAATTTAGAAACACTGGATGCCCTACCGGAAGAAAAGCGGAGGAGAATTGCCATGGAAACCCTGGAGATTTATTCCCCGATCGCCAACAGACTCGGTATGGGCGAAATAAAAGGTATGCTTGAGGATCTATCATTTCCCCATGTCCTACCGGAGGAATATGCCTGGCTGATGAAAGAAACAAAAGGAAGAATTGTAAAACAAGAGAAATATTTAGAAGAGGTCATAAAAGAAATTAAAGTAATATTAAGAAAAGAGGGAATCGAATCCTTATCGATCCATGGCCGTACTAAATATCTGTATAGCTTGTATAAAAAACTGCTGATGAAGGATAAGGATTTCAGTAAAATATACGATCTTGTAGCGTTGCGTATAATCGTACCGACAATCAGCGACTGCTATGCCACCCTTGGAATCATCCATAAATACTGGAAGCCTCTAACAGGCAGAATTAAAGACTATATTGCCACGCCAAAACCGAACGGTTATCAATCACTGCACACCACAGTTTTTTGTTTAAACGGCAAACTGGTGGAGTTTCAGATTCGGACTCCCGAAATGCATGAATTTGCTGAATACGGAATTGCCGCCCATTGGCATTATTCTGAATCAGGAAAAACAAAAAATGGCCGGGGAATTACGATTGATTCCCCCAACTGGATAAAAGATCTCGTTACTATACAAAAAGAGTCAAAAGACAAAACTCATTTCTTGGAAGCGATAAAAGTAGATATTTTTCAAAACAGAATTTTTGTTTTTACACCCAAAGGAGATGTAATTGATTTACCGGAAGATTCGACGCCAGTTGATTTTGCATTTACTATCCACACAGATGTCGGGATTAAATGTATTGGCACAAGAATAAACGAAAAAATAGCGAGTCTGGATACGACATTGAAAAGCGGCGATATGGTAGAAATAATTATTGATAAAAATCGTAAAAAGCCGAGCACCGACTGGCTCAGCTTCGTTAAAACAAATATCGCGCGGGAAAAGATCAGGTACTACAGCAGGCAAAATTAGCAGCCTGCTATTCCCCTTCCTTTAATTTAGACAATTTTTCTTTTATAATTTCATTATCCGGATTTGTACTAAGCACCATTTCTAACTCAGTAATGGCGTTTTCTTTATCCCCTAGTTGTTCATATACTACCGCTAGCCAGAAATGGGCGTTGGCATGGTCTGGTTGCAGGGAAATTATTATCTGTAATTGCTCTTTAGCTTTATCTAACTCATTCAAAGCAATCAAATCAACAGCAAATTCTTCGCGTAATGAGAGATTGTAAGGATTACGATTGACCGACTCGGTAAGAATATCAACAGCATCCTGAGTTTTATCCTGGAGTTTTAATGTTTTCGCCAGTATCAATTCCGCTTCCCAAAAATCATTTCTCAAACCAATTGACTCACGGGCATATTGCTCGGATGCTAACAGTAAAGTGTTTATTTCCTCCTCAATTTCAGGAGTAATGCTGTCCGATTGACCCAAAGTTTCCGCGCTGGCGAGATAAACCTTGGCAACGTTATAAATCAAACTTGCATTGTTCGGGTCAAGTAAAATTGCTTTTTTGTAAGTATCAAAAACATCTGTGACTGACACCGGACCGTTCAGATTGTTAATTATCCGGTAGATCTCCGCGCTTTGCTCAATAACCGAAACATTCTTCGGTGCCCGCTTTATTGCAAGATCAACCTCGGATTTTGCATCAGCCAGATATTGCATCGCGCTGACACTACTCGAATCCAAACTGCTTGTTAAGACATATTGTTCAGCCAGGGTAAGATGATACTGGGAATTCCATGGCGTCTGTTTCACGGAATTTTCCAAATACTTGTTAACCGTACTGATATCTTTTGAATTTTTTGCTTCAATTTCTGCCCGAGCAAAATTGTTTTCACTAGCCAGGATCCTCACGCCAAAATAAAGAAATGAGACAGAACCGACCAATAGCAGCGCCAAGATGAAGGAAAGCGCGAAATTTCCCAAAGAAGATTTTTGGAAATCAATCTTTTTCGATTTTGTAGAAACAATGCTTGCACTTAAAGCTAATAATATCCAAAATAACAGATATGTCGCACTGCTGAAATGATGGAAAAAAGTGGAAATAAACAGCACTAATAACGCAGTCATAATTGTCACCATGTAAAACCAGGATTCATCCGGCTGTTTTGCCTGAAACACCTTTTTACCTATTTGAATCAACGACCAAATAAACAATCCGATAAATAGAATTGTCACAAAAAATCCCGTGGTAGCAAAAATCTGGAATAGTTCATTATAAGAGCGATCAAACCGAAGTTGCCATAACAATGAATTATTGAAATCATCCGGCCGGAATTTCGTAAAATCATGCAAAAAAGTCTCCGGACCAGAACCGAACAGGAACATTTGCATACCGCCGGTTTTCGTAATTTGCCAGGCGGTCTGGAAATCCAGCTTAACGTCCTGAGGTGCGACAACTGCCGTAATCGCCGAAGTATTGAAAAACAGAAAGCCGATTGCAATGACTAAAAGAACGGTTGGAATGATAATTATAGCTGTCTTTAGTTTCCTGGATTGCATGGATAACAGGACCAGCCAACTGAACATGCCGACAATCAGTAAATACCAACCCAGTTGTTTATCCAGAAAGAATAATGTCGCAAATGCCAGGACCAAAACTACTTCACTTAATATCCGGTCGATTTTTTTTGCGCTTTTAACCAAAAATCCGAAGGCAATCATGAATAATACAACCAGGTAAATCACAAATATTGAAACGGAATTAGCAACTAAGTTAAATGCGTTGTTTTGGGCAAAATCATAGGTGAATATATTCACACCAAAAAGCTGAGACAAATTGAAAATTAATACAAAAAGTCCGGAGAATAAAAATGCGCGGATTAACTCCCAAGCATCTTTTACGTCACGAACAGAATTTACAATCAAAAAATAGAAAATTATGCCGAATAAAACACTGATAAAACTGCCGTGGGACAAGCCGTCGCCGGTGAAACTAATAAATCGATCCACGGAAAACAGGGTGGCAAGCAGATACAGCAGACCAAAAATCAGCACAAATAAATTAAGTGGGCTTTGTTGTAAAACAACTTTTTTTTCTAACATTATTCTAACTAACCATGCCGAAGTCGCGACAATAACCAGAATTCCAAATAAAAATAGCTTCGGAAATTCCAGCACGGTATCAGTATTTGGGAAAAATATTAATGGGAATAAAAAGACAATCGCATAAAGGCAGTTATGAATCACTTTTTCTGCCAGATTCTTTTTCTTAGTTATCGGATTTTTTACGATTTTTAACCACATAAATTTTTATTTTATACAATTTTATTAATTAGTGAATCTAGCTCGTCGGAAGAATAGTATTCTATAACTATCTTCCCACCCCTGCCATGCTGTTCGATTCTTACTTTCGTCGAAAGTGCCGACCTGAGCTTTTCCTCTTTTTCCTGGAGATCAAAATCAATTGTTTTGCTTTTCTTGGAAGGCTTGATAGCATGAACAACCCGTGTCGCTTCCTGCACGTTCAATCCCCCTCTTAATATTTTTTTAAAAGTGTTTATCTGGTCTTTTTCGGAATCTAAAGATAATATCACCTTTGCGTGGCCTAAAGTTATCTTCCGATCAATCAATGCCTGTTGCACTTCCGCAGGCAGTTCAAGAATTCTCAAAAGATTAGCCACAGTGGCACGATTTTTGCCAACCCGCTTTGCCATTTGCTCCTGGGTCAAGCTGAACTCATGCATTAATCTCAAATAGGCAAGCGCTTCCTCTATCGGATTCAAATCCTGCCTTTGAATATTCTCAATCAAAGAGACCTCCAGCTTTTGTTGCTGAGAAACGTTACGTAAAACAGTCGGTACTGTTTTCAAGCCAACGACCTTAGCAGCCCGCAGTCTTCTTTCACCGGCAATCAGCTGATATTGCTCACCATCTTTAGTGACGACTAACGGTTGGATTATTCCGTGTTCCCTAATTGACTCAACTAGCTCTTGTTCCGCGTGTGCGTCAAAGTATGTGCGCGGTTGCATCGGATTAACCTGAATCTCATCAATCGACAACTCATGGATTGATTCTTCTTTCGCACCGGCCAACTGCGCGGTGGTGACACCCGCCACCTGCTTGATCGGAATCAGTGCGGCTAACCCTTTGCCCAGACTATGGTTGTGTTTCATTATTTAAATTTATTAATTTTCTGTATCAATAATTTCACGCGCCAAACGCTCATAAGCTTTCGCGCCTTTTGATTTTGGATCGTAGGTTAGAATTGACTCACCAAAAGACGGGGCTTCCGCCAGTCTTACATTACGCGGTATAACCGAGCGGAATATTTTATCCGGGAAGAATTTGTATAATTCGTTCATTACCTCCTGAGACAACTGATATCTCCGGTCATACATTGTTAAGACCGCACCCAATATTTTTAAATCCGGTTTCAGATTCTCCTTAATCAAATTCACGGTATTAAGCAGATGGCCCAATCCTTCCAGCGCATAGTATTCACTTTGGACCGGGATTAATATTTCATCGGCTGCCACCAACCCGTTAATAGTCAAAAGACCCAGACTTGGTGGACAATCAATTATTATGTAATCAAAATCGTGCTTTATCTCCATCAAACTATTATGCAACCGGTACTCTCTCTGCTCAAAAGGCACCAGTTCAATATTGGCACCGGCTAGTGACATGGTTGCCGGAGCTACTTTGTATCCATCAATTTGAGTATGTTGCGTGATATCCCGAAAAGAAGCTTGGTTGATAATTGCTTCATAAACACCTTTTTGGACCTTTCTCATTTCGACTCCCACACCTGAAGATGCATTACCCTGCGGATCAATATCCACCAACAAAACAAAACGGCCCATTTGCGCCAGATATGCTCCGAGATTGACCGCAGTGGTTGTTTTACCAACACCACCTTTCTGATTTACTAACGAAATAATTCGAGCCATTAAAAGATACTCTTTATTGTTATATAACTTTTATATTATACCAATTTTTACAGATATTGCCACTACCAATTAAACCAGTTGACCCCGTTAGAGAGTTTTTCTCTAACGAGGTTGACAGGAAAGCTGTATTCCATTTAGACTAGTGTATGAGATAAAGATATTTGTAATATCTGTTTCAAATCAAGCCGGGATGGCGGAACTGCCATGAACCACTAAAGGGTTCATGGCTATCACGTACCCTGTGTGGTACGAGATGGCGGAAATTACTATTTACTAATCATTGTTATTTAATAATCCGTAATACAATATCAACATGTTTTCTGTTTATATTTTGCTTTTATCCAATAAGCAACTTTATGCAGGTATTACTAATAACCTTGAAAGACGTTTAAAAGAACATAGGCAGGGTAAAAGCACTTTTACTAAACATAGATTACCTGTTAAGATTATTTTCTATGAAATGTTCAATAATAAAGAAGATGCTGAAAAAAGAGAACGCTACTTTAAAACCAGTAAAGGAAAGAAATCATTAAGAGCATTGCTCAGAAACACATTATCGAACATATAGTAAATCAAGCCGGGATGGCGGAACTGGCAGACGCGCTGGACTCAAAATCCAGTGATGGCAACATCATGAGAGTTCAAGTCTCTCTCCCGGTACCACGGGTCATCAAATGTTTTAGGTTCCGTGTCTGCAAATTATTGCATTCACTTCACCTTTCACATTTGTGTCCCTCTCCACACCGAGCTTTGCTCGTCGGGGACCCCATTTTACGATATACACTATGAAACTTGCCAAAATAATATATTTAGGCTAAACTGCGGTAGCATATTAACAATAAAAATTCTAACGAGTAAATTGGAAGCGCATAAGGCATAGAATATAAAACCCGAGCAAAGGAGTAGCGCAGGAGAGCGTGAGCTCGACGAGCACGCCTTTGCGAGGAGAGAGGGACGCGAACGGAGATCGGAATTTGTTCGGAACATCAGTTCCGGACAAATGTAGGTCGCAGTTCGCGATCACTCGACGCGGGGTAGAGCAGTGGTCAGCTCGTCAGGCTCATAACCTGGAGGTCGGCGGTTCGAGTCCGCCCCCCGCAACCAAGGGTCATTTAAATGCTTCGGGTTCCGTGTCTGCAAATTATTGCATTCACTTCACCCTACGCATTATGCCCCTTTCCCCACCGAGCTTTGCTCGTCGGGGGCCCCAATTAAACTCAAAACCAACCGAGTGTTATAGAAGCACACAAGTCATAAAATATAAAGAATAAAAACCCGAGCAAAGGAGTAGCGCAGGAGAGCGTAAGCTCGACGAGCACGCCTTTGCGAGGAAAGGAGTTTTTATGCGAAAGGTGAAGTAGTTCCCGCAAAGCGGGAAGTACGAAACCTGAAGCATAAAAAGGACGCGGCAGGGTAGCTCAGCTGGTTAGAGCGCGGGACTCATAAGCCCGAGGTCGAGAGTTCGAACCTCTCCCCTGCTACCACGGGTCATTAGACTCTCCACTGTCATAATCGAGTTATAAACTCGATTATTTTAGTTTCGAGTCTATACCCCTTTCCCCACCGAGCTACGCTCGTCGGGGGCCCCAATATTTAATTCAAACAAAATTCAATTAATGCACTGAAAACAGTTTTTTTTGTAAGAAAAAAGGGTGGTCCATGCACGAGCGTTTGTAAGACACTGTGCATGGGGCCACCCAGGAAATGTACATATCAGATTCCTGACCGCAGATGGAAGCTGACGCCTCCAGTACCGGGTCTCTCCTGATCGGAGTAGATCAGGACAAATACCTCGGTATCCTGAGCCAGGGGTGCGAATTCGTACCGCTCGGAATTGACGATCTTCCACCCCGTCTTCCCGTCGGCACCCAGCATGAGCATCAACGGACTCTGGCTGACGGTCAAGAAGCCATCGCCATCGGTGTCCGGCGAAGCCAACTGATTGTTGTCAACGAGGATCTTGTCGTAGACTTTCAGCCGGTCGCCGATCCACTGATAGATCAGATATTTGGTGTAGACCCGACCACTGATATTCCAGGTCTGGATCCACGTGGTACCGGCCGGCAAAGTGCCAACCCTCATCTTCTTCACGAGACCGTTCGCGTCACGTCCTTCCGGCGTGACGTTGATATTGAACTGCCCGCGCTGAAGTTCGTCCGAGTCAGGCGACTGCCGACCCGGAATGTTGTAGTGCGCCGAACCGGACTCGTTGAAGCCCGCGTATCGGCTCAGGATCGACTCGCGCTGAGTAACGTGGCAGAACGGTGCATACAGCATCAGAATGAACAGGAATGTGAATGCCCACTTCGTGATCCTGTTCGGGAAAGTGTACTTCCCTGTGACCACGTCCGGAAAGCTGCCGCGCGTGATGTAGATCAAGTGCATGGGGTACAGAAACAAGCTGTACTTACCCCACCACCACTCCTTGACGTAGTCCCAGTTGCCGTCCATGTTTGCGACCACGCACCAGAAGGCCACGTGGAACACGAGCCATCCGATGAGTTTGATATTGTTACCGACGAACGTACCGAACGGCTTACCACCGAAACGGGAGTAGGCCGGTTTGCGCCGGAACCACCAGATACCACCGACCACCGCAGCAGTCAGGATGATGAGGAAGATGGCGCTACCCACCTTCCAGTGAAAGACGTAGTGTCCGATCACCGCGATCACGATGAGCGCGATGGTTGGGAAGAGCAGTCTCGAACTACTCGTTACTCTGCGTTGAGTGCTGGTGCCGTTGCGTTTCCTGAACCAGGAATTCAGGGAATACGCACCAAATGCCAGCAGAAGAACTATGAGAAGCAGAATGTCCACGACACACCTCCACGAATTTAGGAAACGCTGTCCTCACCACTATTGGTTCTGGGCAACGCATCGAACACGGACTGTCGTTCAGCCACGCTAAGGCCGGACAATACTTTGATCACATCAGCTTCAGAGGGAGTGTTCCCTTCTCTGTTCCAGAGCTGCGCAAGAGCCGGCACAACGCCAAATAGGTTGTTAATGCCTTCAGCCCCTATAACAGTGAGCTGCTTAGCAGAAATTGCCATTTGACGCACTGCTTCGGCACTCAACATAGACAAGGCAGCCGCCTCGCCCGGTTTGATTCCAAGCGCCGCCATTTGAGCGGCGAAACCATCGGCGTGTCCCTTGTGGACCGCAAGCACTGCCGCGCCTTCTCCTTCACCAACCAGGCGCTTCGCTGTGCCCTCGCCTGCGCCCACAGAGGACAAACGCTTCTCTTCACCTTCACCCTGAAGGATCTTGGCCTGCTTTTCCCCTTCTGCTTCAAGAACCTTGACCGCTTTCATTCCTTCTGCTTCTTGCCTGGCAGCAAGAGCATTGGCAATGGCAATAGCGGGCTTTTCCAGGGCCTCCTTGATATTGCGCTGGGTGCCGATGTCTTGTATTTCGACGTCTTTCGGGAAGACACCGAAGTGTATGACTAGCCGACGAGCCGGCTTGTCGGCGGGAATCCCGTACTTGAAGTAGGCACGGACCCCATCCCAAGAATCTCCCGACTTGGTAAACAGAAACAGCACGCGCTGTTCCGGTCTGACCACGACCTTGCTACGGTCGCTTTCGACGAATGAAATCGGGGATTCTCCTTCCTTACCACACATCAGCACGAGGCTTTCATCCGCTTCTTCGCGAACATAGAAGAATCTGCCTTCAAAGTCTCCATAGACGTTGTAGACATTTCCTCCGAAAGTCTCCGTGCCATCCATTACCTTGGAGTCCTGGACGTTCCAGTATCGAGGTTCCGGCCTCCCGTCAGCAATTGCTTTGGGATTGCCATCTTCCCCGACAGCGACCTTGTACTTCTGACAGCGCCCGGCCAGCCAGAGATCCACCAGCAGTGCTCCGTGAGCCTTCTGATAGATTTCCGGATCTCTCTTTAGTGTCTCCAGTCTGGAGAGCACCGTATTGAGATCCTTTGGCGCCTCTGCATCCTCTCCGTAGTAGAAGAAGTGCAGAGTAGTGGCAACCCTACGCCACCTGGAGTTGATCAGGAAGATCACTGCCTCCATGTAATGGTTAACGCCATAAACTGCTTTGAGCGGATTCACCACAATCAATGAGATCACCAGCTTGGCAGTGATCTCAATGAAGTCCGCCGTGGGCACTTCGGGCGCTTGGTAATCGATGGTCCTTTCAGAAAGAATCATCGAGTACTGGGGATGCAATTCGGGAGACGTTTCGTCCGCCGGATACTCAAACCAAAACTTGGCCTTGAACTTCCAAGGCACTCCGATGTAATACAAGGAGCTCGAAGGGTCAACCAGGTCAACCCGGATTCCCCTTGCTTCTTGTTCCATCTTGAGCACCTCGAACCGCGGACGGTCCTTTGCCAGTACCGCGATGATGAGCCGGACCAACTTTCCGTCCTTCTCAATCATGTAGGCGCGCATTTCCTTCGCCCGCAAGAAGAAAAGGTACTGGTCGGCCAGCTGTCGGATGAAGATCGGCAGCCACACCCACATCATGACGGCCATGATTCCCATCGACAACAGACCTTCCACGAAACCGAACCAGTTGCCCCTAACCACCTGCGCAGCGGTAATCACGCCGATGAAGACCATCGCATACCACCGAGCTTGGCCGAACTTGTTGAACGAATTCATGACTGTCTCCTTCACTCGTGTCCCGTTGGGAAAACCAGAATTGATTTCCCCGTTTCTTCGTCTATCTGCCAAGTGTTTTCTAGTTGTGTTATGACACAGGTAACAAAACCTGTTTTTCAAAGGTCATTCTATACTGAGTTACGAATATTCGTAACAGACTACTTTGTCATACTTTTTTTGATTTGTCAAGGTGTGAGCATGATAAAAGAGCGCTTTTTGTCGAAGCGCCCTTCATCTTCTGATTTGTAAATGTTATTAAATTACAATATCGGAGTTTTTTGGCTTATTTTTCGTTAATCTTAGCTGTAAAACCTCAAATTTTTGCCAGACGAAACTTAGAGAAATGGAAATTATCGGGACGACTATCAGGTTTCCCAGTATTTGCGCTTTAAGAAATGGCAATCCGGCAATCATGCAGGTCATTAGACCACCTACTGTTTCCGGATACCAATCGCCGATCAGCCAGACACCGAAATTTGTCCATATATAAAATAATACTGATGATAAAACTCCCAGTCCGGTCATACCGGCTGTAAACTTCCATGCAGACATCTTTTTCTTTTTCAAAACTAACCCGATCAGTCCGATCATTGCCCAGGCCGACCAGGTAAAGAAAAGAATCGAACTGTTACCGTAGAAAATATCAAATAGAGCAACTGATAACAAAGGAACCGCCAGCGCATACCCTCCGCCTAAGAGCGCTCCGGCCAACAGCGAAATCGCCGTCATAGTTTCAATATTCGGCATATCCAGTAACAAATATCTGCCAAGTGTGCCAAACGCGATAAGCAGTAAAGCGAATACTAATTTTCTCCAAGAAATATTTTTCATATTATTCAAATTTAAATTCAATTGAATCCCCTTCGTTAATAATATAATCCACCACACTCATTGTGGCAGACTCTCCGTTAATATAATACAGCCAATACTTGTTGTTGTCACCACCCGTTTTCCCGGCCAGACCATTAACATATACACCATAGGTAGATTCCTGCGTATCCAGTTCGAGATTATTATCACCGGCAACCTTTCTTAAGACATCCAGCGCAGTGGAATATTTCTGGATTGTGACCGGGTAAGTGGTACTTTGGTCATCCATAGTAATTACAAGACTCAGATCGCTATCAACATCTGAAACATTTGATTCATTGCTGTTTTCAGTAGCAGTATTTGTTGTGCCGACATTTTGATTGTTGACATCTTGATTGTTAGCATCTTGATTATTTGTACACCCCGCTCCTATTATTGTTGTCAGCAGGAGTAATGAAAAAAGAAATGCGATTCTCTTCTTGATCATGATTTTATTATGACAATTAGTTAATCTTTTATTAAAAAACCTTCCTAGGACAGGAAGGCAAAATCGGCAGTTTTACCTCTTTCCCTATCCGCGGAGAAAGAATTAATTTTGAATATACCAGTATTCTGACTTTCCCAGTACATTTTCTAAAAAAATGCCCTGAGATTACAGTAGCGGGACTGCCCCGGATTTACACCGGTGTTCCCTGGTACTATTCCAGTTTAATATTATGTTTTCAATGCCCTAATCCTAACACCCTTATCCCTATCCCCTAATCCCTAACCACATCAATAATCAATTCCTCTCTGCGCTTTGATTCCTTTTTGATAAGGATGCTTGACCGCTTTCATTTCCGTCACCAAATCCGCTTTCGCGATAACTTTCGGCCCGGCAAAATTCCCGGTCAGCACCAAATGCAGTTTCTCATTCTTCATTTTTATTAAATCCAGTACATCCTGTTGTTTAATCAATTTGCCTTTGACTGCGTAATTGATCTCATCCAGAATGACAACACTATATTTTTTTGAAATAACTGCCTTCCGGGCAATGGCAAGCGCGCGCTTTGCCGCCAGCACATGCTCTTTGAATTCCTTCTGATCATCAATAATGCCGACAAACCCCTCACCCATCCTGACCAACTCAATCTCCGGCGAAAGTCGCCTAATGCTATTGATTTCCCCAGTGTCCCAGGAACCTTTGATAAACTGAACAATCAACACCTTTTTCTTATACCCAGCTGCTCTCAGGGCAATCCCCAGCGCAGCAGTTGTCTTACCTTTACCGCTACCAGTGTAAACGATGACTAATCCCTTAGTTCCCTGAGGTTTTTTTGGCATGGATTCTTAAGAGCACCCGCTGGTAGATCCGCATTCTATGCATTTATAGCAGGATCCGCTGCGCACCATGATTGATCCACACTCCCCGCAGAATGGGGCATCCTCAGAATTCTGGAATGTTAACAGTTCCTGTTGTTCGGACTTTTCTTTGAATGAAGGTAGTGGTTCCTGTCCTGCACCGGGTTTTGCAACGGTTTCTTTTTCCTTCTCTTTTCTAACTTCAGTATTTTTTACTTCCATCTCCTTCTGGTCATTGCCAATCAACAAAGCATTATGAACCAGTGCCGCTTCTTCCGGTCTCAGGAATTTGATCGCAAGCCAGCGGAAAATATAATCCATAATTGATTTAACCATCGGGATCTGTTTGTTGGAGGTAAATCCTGCCGGTTCAAAACGGGAATGGGTGAACTTACTGACCAGAACTTTCAAAGGCACGCCGTATTGCAGGTTAAGAGATATGGAAGTAGCAAATGCGTCCATAATTCCGGAGAGTGTACTACCCTCTTTGGACATGGTGATAAAGATTTCCCCAACTTCACCTGTTTCGTAGAGTCCCGCGGTGATATATCCTTCATGTCCGGCTATTTCAAATTTATGGGTAATTGACTGTCTTTCATCAGGCAGTTTCAGACGGATCACCTGATCACCGTTTGTCTTTTCCTTTTTATTGCCGTCTTCCTTACCAGTATTTAGCGGCTGCGTGCGCTTGGAACCGTCACGATAAACCGCAACTGCTTTCAGGCCCAGCTTCCAGGCTTGAATATATGCGTCCATGATATCTTCCACCTTGGATTCTTCCGGCATATTAACTGTTTTAGAAATTGCACCGGACAGGAAAGGTTGAGCCGCGGACATCATTTTAATATGACCCATATGATGAATCGATCTTACGCCATTACTTGGTCTGAATGCGCAGTCAAATACAGACAGATGATCTTCATCCAAAGAAGGCGCGCCTTCAATCGTGTCGTTACTGTCAATGTAGTCAATAATTGCATTGATCTGCTCATTAGTGTATCCCAAATGTCTAAGCGCCAATGGCACGGTTGAATTTACGATCTTCATATAGCCACCACCGACCAACTTCTTATATTTGACCAAAGCAATGTCGGGCTCAATTCCGGTAGTATCACAGTCCATTAGGAACCCGATTGTTCCGGTCGGAGCAAGTACTGTTGTTTGAGCATTGCGGAATCCGTATTGCTGTCCCATTTCCACTACCTCATCCCAGATTTCCCCGGCCGTTATTTTCAATTCCGCTGATTGTTTATTAAAATCTCTGATATCATAAACAGCGTCTCTGTGTTTTCTCATAACGCGCAGGAACGGGCTGCGGTTCGTTTCATATTCCGCGAATGTACCCACGACATTAGCAATCAAAGTTGACTGCCGGTAAGCGCGCCCGGTCATGATTGAAGTAACTAACCCGCCCCAGGCTCTTCCTTCGTCGCTGTCGTACGCAAGACCTAGCGACATTAAGAGTGCTCCGAGATTAGCATACCCAAGCCCTAGCGGTCTGAACAGATGACTATTCTTTGTAATCTCTGCCGTTGGATAGCTGGCATGATCAACTACAATTTCTTGCGCAGTAATCATTACGTCCACGGCATGCAAATAAGAATCAATGTCAAATACTCCCTGTTCATTTGTAAATTTCATTAAATTAAGGGAGGCCAGATTGCAGGCAGAATCGTTCAGGAACATGTATTCACTGCAAGGATTGGATGCGTTAATCCGGTCGGTATTCGGACAAGTGTGCCAATCATTGATCGTTGTATCAAACTGCAGACCCGGATCACCGCAAATATATGTTGCATCGGCAATCTTTTGCATCAGATCCCGGGCATTATACGTTTCCATTTCTTCACCGGTTGTCACCGCGTGCGTTTTCCATTTCTTGTTTTCCATCGCTGCTTCCATAAACTTATCGGTTACTCGGACACTGTTATTGGCATTTTGGAAGAAAATAGAAGTATATGCTTCGCCGTCAATTGCACCATTGTATCCCGCGTCAATCAAAGCCCAGGCTTTCTTTTCTTCATTGGCCTTGGAATCAATAAAATCAACGATATCCGGATGATCAGCGTTTAGAATCACCATTTTAGCGGCCCGGCGGGTTTTTCCACCGGATTTAATAACACCCGCAAACGCATCAAAACCCTTCATAAATGATACTGGACCGGACGACTGCCCTCCGCCACTCAACCTTTCCCTTGAAGATCTGATAGTTGAAAGATTAGTACCGGTGCCGGATCCGAACTTGAACAGCATTCCTTCTGTTTTGGATAAACTCAAAATAGAATCCATAGAATCTTCCACGGAATTAATAAAACAGGCGGAGCATTGCGGATAAGTGTAGTCATCCTCGGCCAATAATACTTTCCCCTGTTCTTTATTCCAATAGTATCTGCCGGCTCCGGATCCTGTATCATAACGATTTACACCACAGTTAAACCACACCGGGCTGTTGAAGGCGGCATACTGATTTACTAACAGGAAGGTTAGTTCGTTATAAAAATTTTCTCCATCCTCTTCCGAGGCGAAATATCCGTCTTTCTTTCCCCAATCGGTCATGGTTCGTGAAACACGATCAACAAGCTGTTTTACACTGTTTTCTCTTTCACCTTTTTTTTCGTCGCCATAGAAATATTTGGAAACACAAATATTGGTTGCATTCTGAGTCCAAAAAACAGGAAACTCTACATTCTTCTGTTCGAAGATTATATTTCCTTTCGGATCAGTAATTGTAGCATCGCGCCTTTCCCATTTAACATCGTCAAAGGGATGCTTCCCTGAATGAGAGAAGAAACGTTCAAAAGTTAAACCTTTCTTTTTTTCTATTTGTATTTCTTCGCTCTCATCAAGAGAAGAATCTTTAATACTTGTTTCGTTTCCCTGAACCTTTGTTTGTGTAATTGTTTGTGTTTCTTCTGGCATGGCGCCTCCTATAATTAATTAGCTTATTTTTTTAAGTTCTTTTTTAAATGAATCAATGTCTTCAAAAGATTTATAAACGGATGCGAAACGGATATAGGCTACGGGATCCAATTTCTTCAAATGCTTGATGGCAATCTCTCCGATTTTGGAAGTTTCTATCTCCCGGCGTGCTCCGTTATTTTTTGCGGATGCCGGTTTGCTACGAAGTTGAATATCCCTTTCAATATGACTGATTAGTCTTCGGAATGCTTCACGGTCAACCGGCCTTTTTTCGAGCGCCCGCTTCAATCCGTTTTCAATCTTCTCACGAATGTATACCTCTCTGCGACCGTCCTGTTTAACCACCGAGAGGTCCAGAATTTCCACCTCTTCATATGTTGAAAATCGGAACTGACATTTTTCACACTCTCTGCGCCGGCGAATAGCAATCCCTTCTTCTATTGAACGGGAGTCGATAACTTTACTATCCATATTGTGGCACACAGGGCACTGCATAATTTTTCAAAAAAATATAGCTTTTTTATGTATAAGCGGTAAATTTGGGTCTTTCACCCCACACCGTATCTTTCAAAACATGTACAACACTATATATTGTGGTTCTAATGGTAATTGTATCACAAAATATAGTATCTGTCAAAACTCCCCACTTTTCACATTTTTAAACGTATTTTTGTAAAATGGGCGGAAAAAAATAACCCCATAGCTGCGAAGGTTTCTAATTTTTTTTGGTTTTTGTTTACGTGGATTTATAATACTCCTATCCATAATTCAATGTCAAATAGCTTTAAAAAAGTCCCATAAAGTGCATCTTCAGAAACCAAATAAATTATAGTTTTCGGCAGTTAAGAATACTTTTGAATAAAAAAATGGGAAGGATGCTTGTGCATACACTCCCCACTACCTCCCAAAAGAGCTGCTAAACGCAGAACTGCTCGCGTTCAGGACCGACACCGACGCAGATGACCATCCTGGACGCAATCTTGGCAATCGTAGCCAAGTATTCCTGCGCACTGCTCGGCAAGTCGGCAATCCTGCGAATGCCGGAGATGTCCTCGTTCCAGCCGGTCACGTTGATGCCGTAGATCGGCTGGCAGAGCATGTACTCCTCCCAGGTTTGCGGGAGATCGGTCAGCACTGGATGATTCGGAGCATGGTTGTCAGGATGCAGGGCGGTTGCGATCGGAATCAGCGGAATCCCGGACAGCACATCCAGCTTGGTGACGTAGATCACGTCGCAAAACTGAGCAGCCTCGCGAAGCTCCAAACCGTTCAGCCAGCAGCAGTCACGTATCCGGCCGGTCGACGCGCCGATTTCGCCACCGATCCGCTGGATACGCTCCTGGTACTCGTTGCCGATGTAGGTGGGCATCGGATGATTACCCACTGCCGTCTGGTACGCCTTGACCACGCCGATCGTGCTACCGATCCAGCTTCTTCGCAGTTCGAGTCCGAGCCCCGAGAAAACGGCGTTGGCCGTCGTGATCGAGGAAGTGCAGCTGGGATAGCTCACAGTGCAGTCGTTGGACAGGAAATAACCCTGTCCGCCCTCTGCGAGTAAGAATTCACCTTCCATAAGTGCAACCCGCAGCAGTTCATGCAGCGGATACGCAATCAGCGACATCCATTCGCCGATCGGAGCGAGCTGTTCAAACGCACCGGAAACAGTGTACTCCGGTAGCTGCTCTTCCGATAAATCCAGCTCCTGGCGCACACCGCGGATCATGCAGTTGATCACCGGGACCACGACTTTGATCCGATTGAAGAGCACGTTCGGCCGGACCAGCTGCGCCACCGTGATGCCGTCCCGTGACACCGCATTAGCATAGCCGGGACCGATCCCGCGGTTGGTAGTACCGACGCCGCCGCCCTCCGCGACCTGCATGCCCATAGCCTTGGCTCGCACGCGATCGATCGCGCCGTCCAGGAGCTTGTCCCACGGACAGACGATCTTGGCACCGGAAGAAACACACAGTCGCGCCGTCGCATCGATGTCCATAACCCGAAGCTGTTCGACTTCATCGCGGAGACCGAACGGATCGATAATCATGCCCTGACCGAGGCCCAGCCTGACCCGCTCGTGCATGACGCCAGAAGGGATTTGGTGCAGAATCAACTTCTTTCCACCAGCCTTCACAGTGTGGCCAGCGTTGGCACCTCCCTGGAAACGGACATTCCAGGTGTACTTACCTGAGGCCAGTTTGCGATCAACGATCGCGCCCTTGCCTTCGTCTCCCCGTTGGAGACCACAAATCGTGTCGATAGGCATATAACCCTCCCCTGGTCCGAAAATCCTCACTAAAACGGTCTATCATCTTACAAAAACATCTGAATTGAGTCAAACGCAGTGGGTAGCTTGGGTGACGTCACCCAAGCTACCCCATTTGACAGAGATTTAATGTGATGATATATTCAAAACTATGAATATGTCTAACATTAATTACACGCAATACGCCCGATTAATCGAGGCGATAAAAAACACTAAACGCATTGAAATAATGCAGCTTTTGCGTAGTCACTGCCTGACCGTGTCGGAAATGAAAAAAATGACCGGAATCAGCCAGGCCAACATCAGTCAGCATCTGCAGGTACTGCGCCGCGAGGGTGTAGTAGTTACTGAGCGGAACGGCAAAGAAATAAAATATTGCATCTCCCACCCCGAATTTATTAAGGTGCTGGATTCCATTCAAAGAATCCTTGCCGACCGGACACAGGAAAAAACGGTAATTAACCACTCTGCCCTACCGGCTGTTCCGGAATTCATTGACCCCGTTTGCAAAATGAAAGTATTACCAAGGCACACGGCTTTTTCCGGATATTATAAAAGAACCGCTTATTATTTCTGCGCTTCGGGTTGTAAAAAAGAATTTTTAAAAAATCCCAAAAAATATGTCTAAATCAATTGATTTTCATGTCTCCGGAATGCACTGCGCATCATGTGCGATGAATATCCAGAGAAAACTAAAAAAAGCTGACGGTGTCCAAGACGCATCAGTTAATTATGCCAACGAGCAGGCCTATCTAGATTATGATCCAAATACGATTAATGAATCAAAGATCGCTGAAATCGTCAGCTCACTGGGTTATAAAGCCATTTTGGATAAAGAAAAAGAAGAAGAGATAACAGAACACGAACATGAAGAGAAATTAAAATCGCTGAAACAGAAAATTATATTCGGCAGTATTCTCTCACTAGGATTAATTATTGGCGCGATGCTACCCGGCGCGCCGGAATTTTTGATGAACCGGTGGGTAATGCTTGCGTTGGCCACACCGATTCAAATCTGGCTTGGCTCCGGGTTTTATCGCAGTGCCTGGTCTGCGCTAAAGAACAAAACAACCAATATGGATACTTTGGTTGCATTGGGAACGTCTGTTGCTTACGGCTATTCACTGATTGTTCTACTATTTTCAAGTTATTTAATGGACAAAGGTATTGATGACCATGTTTATTTTGAAACCTCAGCTGCTATTCTGACATTAGTACTACTTGGAAAATATCTGGAATCACGCGCTAAGGGCAGGGCTTCAGATGCGATAAAAAAACTGTTGCAGCTCCAACCACAGGTTGCCCACGTAAAAAGAGATAATAAATGGGAAGACGTGCCGGTTAATAGTATAAGTATCGGAGATGTATTAATGGTTAAGCCGGGCGAAAAAATTCCCATTGACGGCACAATAATCAGCGGCAGCAGCGCAGTTAATGAAAGCATGTTGACCGGGGAAAGCATGCCGGTAGAAAAAAAATCCGGGGATTCGGTGTTTGCCGCCACCATCAACTCTTCCGGAGCTTTTGAGATGGAAGCTCAGCAGATCGGTGAAAAAACCAGGTTGTCGCAAATTATTAACATGGTGCGCCAGGCACAGGGGTCAAAACCGCCGATTCAAAAATTGGTGGATAAGATTTCCTCATACTTTGTACCGATTGTAATCGGGCTTTCCATAATTACTTTTGTTATCTGGATTATTTTCGGACCGGACCCCAAACTACCCAATGCACTGGTCAGTATGATCTCTGTTCTGATTATCGCCTGTCCGTGCGCACTGGGTTTAGCTACCCCCACCTCCCTGACCGTTGCCATCGGACGAGGGGCTCGGGACGGAATTTTAATTAAAAACGCGGAAATACTGGAAGCGGCTAAAAAAGTTTCTGTGGTAATTTTTGACAAAACAGGGACACTAACCGTCGGCAAGCCGGAGGTAAACAATCTGGTTTCTGCCTCCGGATTAGAGCACGAACAAAAAAATTTCGCTTTGTCGCAAGCAATGGCCGCAGAAGAACTGTCACAGCACCCTTTAGCCAAATCTATTGTTGATTATCTGGCAGAATTGGGAATAAAAAAAGCACAGCAAGTGGAAAATTTTGAAGATCTGCCAGGTCGCGGAGTAACCGCTACTGTTGACGGTTCACAAGTCTTGATTGGAACCGCCAAGTTAATGCGGGAGAGAAATATATCTGACCCGTCAAAAATTATGGAGACACAGGTTGATTATGGTACGCTGGTTTTTGTAGCAATTGATAATGAAATAAAAATCAGATTTGATATTTCAGATGCTCCAAAAGAAAACTCCAAAGCTGCAATCGGACAACTAAGAGCGATGAAAATCAATTCAGTAATGATTACAGGTGATAATTATAATACGGCACAGACAATTGCCAAAACGCTCCAGATCGATGAATTCAGCGCGGAGGTGCTTCCAGAAGATAAGGAGCAGGAAGTGAAAAAGAGGAAAAGTCAGGGCGCAGTTGTCGCTATGGTTGGTGACGGCGTAAATGATGCACCGGCGCTGGCAACAGCAGACATCGGCATTGCAATGGATGAGGGTACAGGTGTAGCGATTGAATCCGCCGGCATTACGCTATTGCGGGGGGATCTTCTATTAGTGCCAAAAGCTTTAAAACTTGCCAGAGTAACCATGAATAATATCCGTCAGAATCTGCTTTGGGCGTTTGGCTATAACATTTTGCTGATACCGGTTGCCATGGGAATTTTATTTCCATTCTTCGGCATTCGTTTAAATCCAATGCTAGCCAGCATGGCAATGGCCTTTTCCAGTATTTCGGTTGTGACCAATGCCTTGCGTTTAAAAACAATATCTTTAACTAAACAGATAACTAAGGAATAAACAAATGGACCTTTGGCTAGTATTTTTGACCGGACTGACAACGGGTGGAATCTCCTGTGTCGCGATGCAAGGAGGCTTGCTTGCTTCAGTGGTCGCCAATCAAAAAAGAAAAGAAAATCAGGATAATCAAGAATTAAAGCAAAAAACACAAAACATTTTACATAGGGACAATGTCATGCCCGTAGTGATGTTCCTTTCCGCTAAATTGATTTCCCATACAATTTTAGGATTTTTACTTGGCGCATTAGGTTCCGTACTGACACTAAGTTTTGGCGTACGAATTACTTTCCAGATATTGGCCGCCCTGTTTATGCTGGCAACTGCGCTGAATCTATTAAATGTCCACCCGATGTTCCGGTTTGTCATGTTCCAGCCGCCGAAATTTATGCAACGCTGGGTGCGTTCAACCAGCAGGGCTAATTACTTTTTTGCACCCGCTACATTAGGATTCTTTACGATCTTTATCCCCTGCGGTGTTACTCAAGCGATGGAAGTATTAGCAATTAACAGTGGTAGCCCAGTTATGGGTGCATTAATAATGTTTATGTTTGTTCTGGGGACCGCGCCGGTCTTCGGTTTAATCGGAATTGTTACCGCCAAACTTTCCGGCTCTATGCAAATAAAATTTATGAAATTCGCCGCCGTATTACTGATATTCATGTCTCTTTACGGAATTAATGGGGCTTTGCAGGCAATGGATGCGCCGATTTCCTGGCAGCGGATTAAACTTGCATTATTTGATGAATCAAAAGAGCCGGTGGATTTTGCTACGTTATCAGATCCGTCACTGATGGATTCGGAAAATGTGCAAAGAATTACAATTGATGTGGAAAATAACGGCTACAGTCCCAATCGTTTCAAGGTGCAGGCGGGAGTGCCGGTAGAATTAACGGTAAAAACTGAGGATACTTATTCCTGTGCCAGCGCTTTTACTTTCAAAGAATTTGAAATTTATGAACTGCTGGACCCGACCGACTCCCAGACCTTTAAATTCACACCGCAGAAAAAAGGTAAATTCGTCTTCGCCTGCTCGATGGGCATGTACACCGGAGTAATGGAAGTTATTTAATTAAGTAACCGAAATATATGTTCAATTCGAAACCAAAAAAAGAAGGTACCGAAATAGAATTCAAGATATCCGGCATGCATTGCCCCAGTTGTGCTATGAATATTGACGGCGCATTGGAAGAACTTGACGGAGTACTGGAAAGCACCACAAATTACGCCAAACAGATAACCAAAGTGATTTACGATCCGCAAAAGGTTACTCCGGAGAAAATGTCCGCTGAAATAAAAAAGGCCGGTTATACCGCCCAGGAATAATCATACATATCAAAAATCCCGCTCTTTCAGAGCGGGATTTTTTAATTGCAGCAATTATTTCTCTTTCAACGTTTTATCGCCCGGTTTCCAGCCGACTTGGCACAAACCACCGTTTTGCAAAGCTTCTAATACTCTCAAAACTTCGTCAACATTGCGTCCGACATCGAAATCATGAACTACTTGGTATCGCAGTTCACCTTCAGGGTCAATGATGAATAATCCGCGTTGTGCGACTCCTTCATCTTCAAGTAGAACCTGATACCTTTTACTTACCTCGTGTGTCATATCGCTAAGCAGTGGGTAGCCGAGGTCACCCAGTTCCTTCAACCATGCTTTGTGTGAATGCACGCTGTCCGTACTGCACCCCAGGACCTTGGTATCGAGTTTCTCAAATTCTTTCAACCTTTTGGAAAACTCGGTTACTTCAGTCGGGCAGACGAAGGTGAAATCGAGCGGATAGAAATACAACACCAGCCATTTTCCCTTGTAATCACTTAGACCATATTTCTTAACACCCTCTTTATCAATCCCCTCCAGCGTAAATCCCGGAGCGGGTTTGTTGACCTGTATATTGCCCCCATCACAACAGCAGTCATCTGCCTCATCGCAATCACATCCTGACGCGCCATTGTCTTCGCAACAATCGTCTGAATCACAATCACAAACGCCTGAATTGTTTTCATTGCAGCAATCATCACCAGTTTCTTTGCAATTACATTCGCCGTTTTCTGCACAGTCTCCCGTGCATTCGCATTCTTTTTCATTATGATGCATATTTTTTCCTTTACAAGTTTAGATTAATTTAATTACTTTCCACCAGTTTTCAATGTATTCCGGTCTTCTATTCTGGTATTTGAGATAATAAGCATGCTCCCAGACATCAAGTAGCAGGATCGGCGTATGCCCTTTCTGCAGCGGACTGTCCTGGTTTGGCATGGAATAAACTTCCAGTTTGCCTTCCGGATTTCGCGCGAGCCATGCCCACCCGCTACCGAACTGGGATTTAGCCGCTTCATTAAACTTTTCCTTGAACGCATCCACAGAACCGAAATCTCTTTCCAAATCTGCAACTAATGCCGCATCTTTAGTATTGGCCGGATCCATAATTTCCCAGAACAATTTATGGTTATAATACCCACCGCCGTGGTTGCGGATTACATTTCTGTCCTTCTCCTCAATTTCCAAATTATTAACGTCCGCCAGCAGTTTTTCAACCGACATCTCCGATAATTCCGGATGCAATTCCAGGACTTTGTTAAAGTTGTCCGTATAAGCCTGGTGATGTTTAGAATGATGGATTTCCATCGTTTCCTTGTCGATGTAAGGCTCTAGCGCATCGTATGAATAATTAAGTTTTGGTAATTCGTATTTCATATTTTTTTGGTTAATTTATGAGTTGCTACTATATTCTAACCTATCAATCTTATGATAGGGTTTATTGTTTAATCCCATTCTTTAATGCTTCCAAGGAAAGCAGGGCACATTTTACCCGCGAAGGAGTAATATTGTCGAGGCCCAGTAAATCCAGCACATCAGCTTGTGATAATTTTTTAATTTCTCTAACCGTCTTTCCCTTAACCGATTCAAAAAGCAGGGAAGTTGCGGCCTGACTAACTGTACAGCCATTGCCTTCAAACGCAATATCTTTTACCTTTTTTTGTCCGTCCAATTTCAGCTGAAACGTTATTGTATCCCCGCAGACCGGATTATTCTCCTTGTGTTCAAAATCAAAATCAGCAAGTTTTCCGTAATTACGCGGATTTTTCGCGTGATCGATAATTTCTTCGCGATAAATATCCGAGATGCTCATTTTAATATTTTAATCGCTTGATTAATCGCATCCACTAATTGATCCACATCTTTCTGGTCATTATAGATATAAAAACTGGCGCGCGCTGTTGCTTCCGTTCCCAAAGCACTGAGTAGTGGCTGGGCGCAATGATGCCCGGCCCGGATCGCTACGCCGGCTTCGTTTAAAACAGATGCTAAATCATGCGGGTGAATACCGTCAATCGCGAAAGATACCACACCGCTACGCTCAACCGTTTCTTCCGGCCCATATACGGTGACTCCGCTGATCGCTCTGATCTTTGCTAAAGCATAGTTTACTATTTCCTGTTCATGCTGCCAGATATTTTCCATACCGATTGATTTCAGATAATCAATCGCCACACCGAGCCCGATCACCTGTGCGATCGGCATTGTCCCCGCTTCAAACCTTAAAGGCAGGTCTTCAAATTTTGTTTCCGCCATGGTCACTTCCCGGATCATATTGCCGCCGGATAAGAACGGGGGCATTTCTTCCAGAATATCTTCTCTCACATACAATACGCCAACTCCCGTCGGACCTAGCATTTTGTGCCCGGAAAAAGCAAAGAAATCACAATCGAGCTCCCTGACATTTACCGGCATATGCGGAGTTGACTGCGCGCCATCTAGCAAAACCGGCACACCACTAGTATGCGCCTTTGTAATTATTTCCCTGATCGGATTAACGACACCGAGCACGTTGGAAACATGGATTAGCGCCAGAAGCTTGGTTTTTTTCGTGAAATATTGGTCAATATTATCCAAATTCAGCTTGCCATTTTTATCTACCGGAATATATTTTATTACTGCCCCTTTTTCTTTTGCCAGCAATTGCCATGGTACAATATTGGAATGATGTTCCGTTTCCGTCAGCAATATTTCGTCTTCCGCTTCAATGTTTTTCCTACCCCAGGAATAAGCCACCAGATTGATTGACTCGGTTGTTCCACGCGTAAAAATTATTTCTTCAGTTTTTTCCGCGCCGATGAATGCTCTCACCTTTTCCCGGGAATCTTCATACATAGCAGTCGCCTTTTCGCTCAGCTGATAAATCCCCCGGTGCGTGTTGGCATTATACTTTTCATAAAATTCTGTTATTGCATCAATAACTTTTTTTGGTTTTTGGGTTGTTGCGGCATTATCAAGATAAACCAAACGCTGATCGTTCATTTTTTGGCTTAAAATCGGAAAATCTAATTTTACCTTTGTGATATCCGGCATTTTATAACAGTTTTCTTATTTCCTTATCTAAAACAATCTCAATCTTCTGCCTGGTCTTTTGATCACTCAAATCCCTAGCGATGCTTTTTAGGAATCCGCTGATTACCAATTTTTCCGCTTCTTTTCTCGAAATTCCGCGGCTCATCAGATAGAACAGTTCCTCTTCATCTATTCTACCAACAGTCGCTCCGTGCGTACAGCGGACGTCATCCGCCAGTATCTCGAGCTTAGGACTGGTGTCAACATGCGCCTGATCACTCAGTAGCAGATTATTATTCTTCTGATACGCGTTGGATTTTTGAGCTTTCGGATCAATCTTGATCAAGCCTTCATATTGATAACTGGTCTGATTCAGAAATACACCTTTAATCAGCAGATCACTTTTTGTGTTCGGCGCGCGATGGTGCTGGAAAGTATTAATATTCGTTTTTCCCTTAGAACCCAAAATCGCTCCCAAGATTCTGGCTTCCGCACCGTCACCTTCCAGATTGATCGTAATATTTTTATCTCCGGATTTAAAGCCCAGTAAAATGTAAATTAAAGATTCCCCCTTTTTTACGAAAACGGATACGTTCTTATTCTTCCCAAGATAATCAATTATAATTCGCTCTTTTTTCATTATAAATTATAATTTATACATTTTTCATTATCCATTATCCGACACTCCCTTCCATTTGCATTTGAATTAAGCGGTTCATTTCAATCGCATATTCCAAAGGCAGTTCTTTTACAATCGGTTCAATGAATCCGTTGATAATTAATGCCTCAGCTGATGCCAGATCTAGTCCACGGCTCATCAGATAAAAAAGCTGGTCTTCACCGATTTTAGAAACGGTTGCTTCATGTTCCACCTGGACGTTCTGGTTATTGATTTTCATATCGGGATAGGTATCGGAACGAGAATCATGATCCAATATCAAGGCATCACAAACGACCTTGGCTTTAGCCCGGTCTGCTCTGGGTGTCATTTGCAAAAGTCCGCGGTAAGACGTCCGCCCACCATGTTGGCTGATTGATTTGGAGATTACCCGGCCGGAGGTTTCCGGTGCCGCATGAATTATTTTCCCGCCCGCATCCTGATGCTGTCCTTTTCCGGCATACGCCATGGAAAGAATTTCGCCCCGGGCTTTTTTACCTACCAAAATGCAGCTGGGGTATTTCATAGTCAGTTTTGAGCCTAAATTGCAGTCCACCCATTCGCCGATTCCTTCTTCTTCCACCCGCATTCTTTTGGTCACCAGGTTATATACATTATTACTCCAGTTCTGCACGGTGGTATACCGGACCCGCGCTCCTTTTTTGACCACGATCTCGACAACAGCCGAATGCAGTGAATCGGTGGAGTAAATCGGCGCCGTACAACCCTCGACATAATGCACATAGCTTCCCTCATCAGCAATAATCAAAGTTCTTTCAAACTGGCCCATATTAGCCGCGTTAATTCGGAAATATGCCTGAAGCGGCAGTTTAACCTTAACACCCTTAGGGACGTAAATAAATGACCCACCGGACCAAGTTGCCGTATTGAGCGCGGCAAATTTATTATCATTGACTGGAATAATAGTACCAAAATATTTCTTTACCAATTCAGGATAATCACGCAATGCATGATCCATGCTGACAAAAATAATTCCCTGTTTACTCAGCTCTTTCTGCAAAGAATGATAGACCACTTCAGAATCATACTGTGCTCCGACTCCGGCCAGGAAATTTTTTTCCGCTTCCGGAACGCCAATCCGATCATAAGTGGTTTTAATATCTTTCGGCAGATCCTGCCAGGTGCGAGCCTGTTTTTCCGTCGGCTTGATGTAATAATAAATATTGTCAAAATTCAGTTTCGAAAGATCACCGCCCCATTTCGGTAGGGGACGCGCCTTAAAATATTCATAACCTTTCAGTCTAAGTGCCGTCATCCAAGCCGGCTCCTTTTTATGCCAGGAAATTTCTTTAACCACTTCCTCATCCAAACCCTTGCGTGTCCTGAACACAAAATTTTCCGGCATGGCAAACCCGAATTTGTATTTATCTGAAACGATTTTTTTTGTTTGAACTTTTTTCTTCATTATTTTTCCATCAAATCCAGTTGGTCAATCTGATATTCTTTTTCAAATTCAAAATATTTCTGCTGATTATTGATAATGTCGGGAATAGCTCGAGGATATCTTTTACAAATGTAATCAAATCTTTCCGCCAAAGAAACAATTTTATTCTGTGCAACTCTTTTGTCGGCATAATTGACGATTAATTCTTCCAAAGTGCATTGATCATTAAATGTATTCATATAGTGCTTGCGAATTATTTCCGAGATCTCCTTACCGAGATTTTCCCTGACCGCAATTTCCGAACCCATCTCTGCATGTTCACGTTCACGATTTTCATTCACAGCTATTATTTTTGCAATATCATGTAACAGCGCACCTCTATTAACTAAAATTTTATCGATTTTAACTCCCTGACTTTCAAGATATAGAGTAACAGTATCCGCAACCTGAGTTACCGTTGCTGAATGCCGTTTAATATGTTCCGGCATTTGATATTTATCCCAAAGATCAAAACACTGCTTTTGAGTCGGTAAGTACATTTATTTTTTTATTATCCCCCGGTAACCGTTTTTCTCAATCTGTTTTGCCAATTTAGCATCGCCGGTCTTTACAATCTTTCCGTCAACCATGATATGCACCACATCCGGTGTAATATATTCTAAGATTCGTTGATAATGGGTAATCAACAGCAACCCTGTTTTGGAATTTTTACGCACGACGTTAATCCCTTCCGCCACGATCCTTAAAGCATCCACATCCAATCCGGAATCCGTCTCATCTAAAATAGCGTATTCCGGCTCTAATATGGCCAATTGCAGTATTTCCGCGCGTTTTTTTTCACCACCGGAAAATCCCTCATTAATGGAGCGGGTCAGGAAATCCGGATCCATTTGCAGCAGTTCCAGTTTTTCCTTTGCCAGCTTTTTGAAATCCGCAAAGGTGATCG
The DNA here is from genome assembly GCA_041664365.1 of Patescibacteria group bacterium. Lineage (NCBI taxonomy): Bacteria > Patescibacteria group bacterium. The sequence continues at coordinate 26,175 of JBAYKW010000002.1, read as the reverse complement.
GATTCTTTGGCGTGCGCTTTACCTGATTGTACGCTGTGCGTAAAAAATTCAGGAGACTGACGCCCGGTATTTCACTCGGATACTGAAAGGATAAAAACAACCCCGCGCGCGCTCTTTTGTCCGGTGATAATTTGGAAATCTCTTTGCCGTTTATTTTAATATTACCGGCATCAATCCGGTAGCGCGGATGGCCCATTGCCGCCTGCGCGAGTGTGCTCTTGCCGGAACCGTTCGGTCCCATCAAAGCGTGGATCTCCCCCTTTGGAATATTCAAGGTTATCCCTTTGACAATCTTTTTATCATCAACGGATATTTTTAGATTTTTGATTGAAAACATTTTTTTCATTAGATTGGTAAGGTTAAGTTCATAGAATGAGTCTGGTTTTCCGGAGGAGTAAAATTTATTTTCACTTCTCCCTTACTCATTTTGCTTTCATAAAATATTTTTCCGTTTTGTTTGCCATATTCATAAATATCACGGGTTAATCGCACATCCTGCAGACAATAATCTTTCAGCTCTTCAATCTTTCCTTCGTTAAACAAAGTAACTGCCTGCAAGCCGGTTCCGGATTTTCCCACATCGAGTGTAGCTTTAGCTACGTCATCAAGCTTCACCCGGAAACCCAGTACTTTGTAAATCACATCCATGATATCGAGTGTTGGTATCTTGGTAATATCACCCGGATAATAGTTGTTTAAAATTGGCATGTCGAAACCATCCAGATTGTAACCAATAATTCGCGTGGAATGTTCCAGGATCGGCCAGAGATTGACCAATTCATTTTCCAGAAACGCTTCATATGTATCTGTCTCATAGCGGTAAATACCGACCAGAGAAATTTTCATATCTCTATTATTGCGGCCACCGGCGCCGAATCCGGTTTGTGTCTCAATGTCTAATACTATTTCTTTCATGTTTTTTCTGATAAAAAAGATTAAAGAAGGAAATTCCTTCTCTAATCAGATGATTAATCGGATGATACCTAATTATTCCGACCAGCCTCGTCGGCTAGACGGGCCAGATTTTATTGCCTGCTTCATCATAAAGGATGATCGCGTTTACCGGGCAGGACTGGGCTGATTCTAAGATAACATCATCTGGATTGCCTTTTGCATTTTTGACCACTGCTTTTCCCTCGTCATCAAGCTCGAATACTTCCGGTGCGATATCTACGCAACTGGCTACGCTGATGCACGCATCGCGGTCGACTTCAATTCTCGCAATTTTCGGCGTGGCTTTTTTTTCTTCTGCCATATACTTTATTTAAGGATTATTTCCCTTTAATTCTATAACAAATTGCCACTGCCGTCAACGCAAAAGGCTTTATTTATTCGGATGGTAAGAACACTCTTCCTGAAAACCGCAAATTTTACAGGATGAATTATTTTTATGCACATGCGGTTCTATTTTGCCGTGCGCCACGCATTCTGACTGACTGATTTGATCTGCCTTTTTATAACATTTCTGGCATAATCCCTGGAACATGATACTGGACCGCTGTACAATAAACCCCTGGTCTTTTAATCGCTTAGTATGGCTTTTTAACAGGCTGGGGTTATCAATATCATATAACTCTCCGCAATCATCACATTTGAAATGCAGATGCGCGTCAACGTGGCTGTCGTAACGACTGGGTTCGTTGTGGATGACAATTTCTTCAATATAACCGCCTTCGCGCAGTGAATTGAGATTCCGATAGACCGTCCCTAATGAGATGCTGGGTACAGTTTTTTTGACCCTTTGATATACCATTTGCGAAGAAGGATGAATCGGCCAAAAATCGCGTATACTACCTAAAATCGCTTTTTTCTGGGCGGTTAATCTGGTTATTTTGCTGCTGTTTACCATAATGCTTATTAGGAATGATTACTATTTAACATACTACTGATAGAGGACGATGTCAAATCAATACTAAATAGGCGAGAATGCGCATTCTCGCCTATATTAATTCCAAATACAAATTCTACTGCACTTCCCCTTCAGTCAGTGTTACCGTGTTACTACATTTTACCTGATCTGCCTGATCAACTACACAAATTGAATAATAATGAGTACCTTCTGTTAAATTCTCGTCTTCGGTGCGCGATCCGGATTTATCACCTTCATCCTCATAACTTAATGATTCAATGTTGGAAATTGCCTTTATATATCCGTCAGTTGGATACTGCGGAGTAGAATCGGTTTTGGACCATACCAGTTTGTAATACTTAAAGTCCGCTTCGTTCGATTTGGTCCAACTCAAAGTCAATTTACCTTCATCAATACTGCCCGATAGGGTAACTGCTGAAGGTACGGCATTATTATTGATTGCTGTAACCTGGATAACATTACTGCAGAAAGTAGTGTCACCTACCGTACAGATGCGGTAGTAATAACTCGTGCCATTTACCGCGGAAAAATCCCGATAACTTGTATCATCTTCCGGTTTTACTGCAATATAGCCATCCTCTGGATATCTCAAATTTGGATTGGTCTCCGATCGCACAATTTTATAATACTTAAATCCGGGATTTGCGGAAGTATCCGTCCACCAAATGCCCACACCGGTTTCTTCTGCTGTTACAGATATTACAGATGCTGAACCTTCGGAATCTTCTTCGTCATCGGAACCGCCCGTGGCAGTAACTTTGATATCATTACTGTAAACCAGACACGATCCGGAACCATCATACTCACATACTCGAAAATGGTATGTTTTTCCATCGGTTAAATCCCAAGCGTAGCTGGTCAGATTATTATCAGTAATCAGTTTATAATCACTACCCGGGTAGACCGGATTGGCGGAAGTACCTTTAACCACCTTAAAACCGTTTGAGATGGTCATATTCTCAACTTCCCACTCCAAGAATATTCCGCCGGTTTTAGCTTCACCGGAAAGAAATATGCCAACCCGTTCATTGTTCTGTTCCTGTTCTTGCTCCTGCTCCTGTTCCTGTTCTTGCTCTTGTGCCTTTTTACCCTTCATATGAGCGACATTAGAACAGAAAACCTGATCGCCGGCCATTACCTCACAAACACGGTAATAATAAGTTCCATTTTCTGACACATCTTTATCCGTATAAGATTCTTCGCCGATTACTAAAGCTGCAATATATCCGTCATCAGGAAAGTTCAGGTTAGCATTATTCTCCGAACGCACTACTTTGTAATATTGGAATGTGGATCCGGTCGACTTACTCCAAGAAAGATGAACACCGTCGTCTTCGGTTGCTGCTTCCAGTTTAATCGGGGTTGCCGATGATGCTGCCTGATAAATTACCTTAATTTCTTTGACTGTCTTATACCCGCTACTGTTTTCTGCAATTACCGTAAACATGTTTTTACCGGCAACTAATATTACTGCATGACTGAACGCTCCATCATTGTTAGCTATTTCCGTTCCGTTAACTGATATTTTGGCGCTGACATCGGATACTGTCCCGGTAATGGTTACTCCGGGATTTGTTACTGTCGTAACGTCAACAGGATTTGTGATTATAACATCCGGACCGGCAAACGGCTCCAGTACTCCAAGACTATCGTCATTTTTGGAATCTTCTTCCTTGTTCCAGGTATACCAATCATTTTTCAGGGTTTCCGGATCGATGTCCGAAATTTCAATTTCTTTATTCTTAATTGATCCCCGTTTACCTTCTGCCAATGCTTGTTTATTAACATCAGTAATAACGTTTACATTACTTTCCACTACTGTAACATCCATTTGTTCCGGTGTCTTAACAACATTAAATGCCGTACCCAAAGCCTCTACTGTTGCATCATCTGTTTGGACCTTATATGTGCGGGCGAGATTCTTTGTCACCCGGTTATAACTGGCACCGGAAACCTGATTTATCAGCACACCGGATTCATTCAGGCTAGTCAGCGATATTTCTGTCGAATAGCCTAACCGTAATACATCACCGTTCTCCAGTTCAATAATCGCTTTACTATCAAGGCCGGTCTTGACGGCATCGCCTTCATGCAAGACTGTATCCGTTTCCACAATTCCCCATTCAGCAGCATCAATTTGCGCCATAACATCACCCTGCTGATAAGCAAGCGTTGCTGCAAGCGCTGTTTGCTTATCATTAGACAATGAAGCATCAACATAAATTTCCTCTGTACTGTATTGTGAATACCAATATATTCCCACGCCGGCAATTACTGCAATAACTGCGATTATTATTATATTTGTGTATTTTTTTATCATAGATATGTGATCAATGTTTAATCATTTTTTAATTTATTCAAATAATCAACAACCGAAAGGGAGGCAACGACGCCCATTCCGGTCGCGATGGCAATTTGTTTGTATGGTATATCTGTGACGTCTCCCGCAGCAAATATTCCGGCAACATTTGTTTTGCCCAATCGGTCAACCATTATTTCCCCGAATTTATTTTTTTCTACAATATCAATCATGCCGGAATTCGGGATGTTCCCAATGTGAACAAATATTCCCTGGACAGCCAATTCTTTTTCCTCATCCGTTTTTCTGTCTTTATATTTCAACGTTTTAACTATTTGCTCGCCGATTATTTCTGTTGTTTCCGCGTTGGTAATCAGTTCAATATTTTTGGCAGCCATTACTTTATCAATCAACACGCCTTCACCCGACATTGCTTCATTACGATTCACCAGATAAACTTTGGTTGCGATTTCAGAAAGCATCAACGCGGATTCCAGGGCGGAATTACCACCGCCAATTGTCGCGACAACCTTATTGCGAAATAACGGACCGTCACAGGTTGTGCAATAGGTTACTCCCTTGCCTCTGAAATCTTCTTCACCGGGGATTCCCAAATGCCGTGGTTCCACGCCGGTTGCCACGATCACGCTTTTTGTTTCATATGTAATATCTGAACCGTTCTTGCTCGCATCAACATAAAATTTACCATCCTCTTTTCTGACACCCTTAACCGTAACCACTGTTTCCGGTGTAATATTATTTAGTAGGATATGCTCCTTAAATTTTTCGCTTAAAGCTACTCCGTCTGTCTGCGGATAACCTGGATAATTCCAAACCTCACCGGACCTCGCCACTTCTCCGCCAATATCCTTGGAAATTATCAAAAAATTCAGGTTTCTTCTGGCGGAATAAATACCGGCAGATATGCCAGCAGCTGATGCGCCAATTATTATCAAATCATAAATCATGGTTGTATATTAATTTTTAAGCTTGGAACTTAGTTCGCGGGGTAGCGGAAATTTCATATTTTCTTTGACCGCTTCCACTTCCTGTACATCATCAGCACCGTGACTTTTCAGATATGCGATAACTTCTTCAATCAGATGTTCCGGAGCAGATGCACCGGCAGTAACACCAATCGCATTAACACCACTTATCTGTTCAGGTTTTATATCAGAACTGCTTTGGATTAAATAGGCCGGGATATTGGTTTGTTCTGCTGCCTCGCGCAGTCGGTTCGAATTTGAACTTTCCGGATCGCCGATCACGTATACTACATCGCAATACTTAGCAATATTTTTTACTGCTGCTTGTCGGTTAGTAGTCGCATAACAAATATCCTGCCTTGGCGGTTCTTTCAAGCTTGGATACTTTTTCTTTAAAATATCGAGTAATCCTTTCGTATCATTTACACTCAGTGTTGTCTGGGTTAAAACAGCAACTTTGGATTCATCCGGAATTATTAATTCATTTATATCTTTTTCCGTTTCAACTATATAGATATTATCGGGTGCTTCACCGGCTGTCCCGATTAATTCTACATGCCCCTTATGACCGATCAAAACAATTGAGTAGTTTTCTTTGGCAAACCTTATCGCCTCCAGATGAACTTTCGTTACCAAGGGACAGGTTGCGTCAATAACATCAAGCTCTCTTTTTTTTGCCCCTGCCCGAACCTGCGGGGATACTCCATGCGCACTGAATACTAGCCTACTGCCTCTTGGAATTTCTGAAAGCGTTTCAACAAAAATGGCCCCTTTCTTTTCGAGGTCATTCACAACATGCTGGTTGTGCACAATAGCATGCCGGACATAAATTGGTGGGCCGAATGTTTCTAGGGCTAATTCCACTACTTCCACTGCCCGCGCTACACCCGCGCAAAATCCTCTTGGCCTGGCAATAAATACTTTCATAATGTATCTAAATTCCTTTATTTCATTATGTATTATAACCAATTATGCCTATAAAAACAAGGTTCCGCATATTGACCCCGTTAGAGTTATTGACTCTAACGGGGTTGACAAAATATCTATTATAAATATACTACAGACTGGCAACCTTGTACCTTGGCTCTGAGGGGAGGGAAATTATGTCTCAGTTGAAAATCAAAGTCTGCGGGATTCTGATCAAACCCGGAAGTCCGCTGAATGCGATCGTTCCGAGGAATCCCGGTGTTTGGGATCATGAAGGATGCGGTTCGACGCGTCATATGGTCCGTCTGCTTGACGGCAGGCTGTTTGACCTCGGCTGTGCCGGGTCCACCAAGCATCTCTGCCACATCATTGCGGATGGCCACGACACCTTCCTGCACCACCCGGTGGAACAGCTGGAAATCATCACACCGCCGGATGACATTCCGGAAGACAAGCGCCACGAATGGCAGCGTGACTGGAACGGGAAAAGCACACGGGGGTAGTTTAAAAACCCCCTTTTTTTATTGCGTTATTTTACCGGTTTTTGCATATATTCCAAATACTCAGACCGTTCTTTCCAGAATTTCCATGGAATAGTTGTGTGCACTGTCTTACCGCCATAAATCACTGCACGCGCGATTGCTTCCACCGGATACCCGCCGTAAGCATAAGCGTTAAACAGTTTTACCCAGTTCGCGTCATTAATTCTTAAATTCTCCAAACCAAATTGAGTCTGAAGTTTTTGTTTCAATTCTGTTGCCTTCTGCTGTTCGGTTTCGATTGGCAATCGTGCCATACCATATGCAAAGACAAATCGTCCGTTCACTAAATCCTTTTTGATATATTTTTTATAAGTTTTACTTTTTTTCCAATCGTCATAACTTATTTCCGGATGAACCGTTTTTCCACCAAAACGCAATGACTGGACTATGGCAATCACCGGATAACCGCCATAAATATGTGCATTAACCAACTTGTTCCAGTTTTCTTGTGTAACCGGAATTTTATCTTTACCAAAAAATTTTTCCAAAACAGTTTTTAATTCGGTAGCGCGCTTCTGTTCCCGTTTGAAAGAGATCCTTTTCTGATCATACGGGCCGAAAGGAAGCGAGCGATACCACGACCAGGCAAGCCTCGGCTGCATATCCAAACCTAAAAGTCCGAAGCTGTCTTCATATAAATCACCAATTTCCCGGTTACGGATATTATAAAGAAAAATTTTATCAACAAAAGTGGTTTCTAATAATTCTTTAGTGGCATTATCCAAATATTCAACCTGATCCTGTTCAGTGATTCCGATTGATCCGGTGGAACAGCCAAGCTCAGTAATCCAAATCTGCTCACCCGGCCGGTATTTACCCACCACGCTTCTGAGCGCTGCCAGATCGGACATCATTTTCGAATTATCCCGGTTTTCGCAGTAATAGCCATGAACTGCTAAACGATCAAAGTAGTCTCCATAATCTTTAAAAAGTCTTTCGGCAAAATACCAGTTGAACCAACTCAAACCGCCGGTCAAGACTAACTCTTCGGTGTCAATATTTTTGATGGTTCGATAAGCAGTTTCTAAAATTGGTCCGTAGGTTTCCGGGTTATGCGGGGTAAGGTAAGTCGGCGAATCTGGTTCATTCCAGATTTCCCACGCATCTACCCTGTCTTTGTAGCGGTTCACAACTGTCCGGACAAATTCTTCCCACACTGCAAGGTCGGGCTGGTAAAAATCCCCGTGTTTAACATTGTATGCCAGCATGCCCAGAACTTTTATCCCTTCCCGATGATATTTTTCCAGAATTAGGTCGTAACGCTCAAACCAAGCCTCAGGATTTTCCCCCATAAACACTTCAGTATAAAAATGCTCTCGCACCCAGGTTGTTCTGCTCTGATGCAAACGCAGTTGGTATAAATCATCCTTGCCAAAACCACCCAATGCCCAGTGGACATTCAGTCCGATCCGGTCATTGGTCGCCACCCAGGGATCAGCCGCACTGGCTAAGAGCGGTGTAATCAGAAAATTTAAAATTAGAATAATGAAAACAATTTTTTTCATGGATTTATATTATACACCTTTCTTGAAGATTAAAAAGTCTACTTATAATTAGCCAAAAAATCCTAATAAAATAAAACACGGAACGATACAATACTCGTTTATATTTATCGGCTGAAAATAAGCGACGTTACACGTTTGGTTGTAGAAAAAAGCTTTAGCCTATTTTAAGAATAAAGAGTTTAGAATTAGAGATTACCAATTGCTAGTTTCCAAACCCTATCCCCTAACCCCTATCCCCTTCAGCCCAAGGCTGATCCGCCTCAGGCGGAAAACCCTATCCCCTCAACTCAACCAAATAAAAAAGGGCCCATTAAGATCTGTGATCAGATCCCGGAACCCAAGAAATGTGCAAACTACGCCGTCTGGCGGGAGAAGATGTGTTCGATGCCGGCCGTGGCATAGGCTTCGTGGTCGAAGCATGCCCTGAGACCATTCCGACCCAGCCGATCCTCGGCGCTACGATCGTCATCGCTGTCTTCCACAACATCCCAAATCAACGTTCTGCGCAGTACGTCTCGCAGATGCGTCCGTTCGGCCTCGGCCTGGAACGAACACGCCTGAATGTAGCGGTAGGCCACTTCGTGGTGAGTCCCCGCCTCCTCCAGTGCATGACGGACCCGCTGTCCGGCCCACACTCCGAGTGACTCCTCCTTCAGGTTATGAAGCATCTGCTCCGGAAAAACTTCGAGACTGTCCACCATTCCGGCCAGCTTAATGGCCATGTAGTGAACGAGCGTCGTTGACCGCGCGAAGATGTGGCGTTCCACACTGGACTGGGAGATTTCCCGTCCCTCGAAAGTGGCGATGTTCTCCAGCGCACACATTGCATCCGCACGGAGCAGACGGGACATGCCCATGAGCCGTTCCGTCAGGATCGGATTGCGCTTGCCCGGCATCGCCGAGGAACCCTTCTGCTTCGGCTTGCGCGGTTCACGGAGTTCGCGCACCTCGCTGCGCATCATCACCCAGAAGGTCTTTGCGATCTGCTCGATCACTCCTCCGCAGACTGCCAACGTGCAGAGTAGCGCAGCGTGACGGTCACGCTGTAGGATCTGGGTTTCCGCCTTGGCAGGCATCAAACCCAGCACTTCCAGCGCAATCTGCTCCACGGCTGGCCTAATGCCGGCGAAACTGCCGACCGCGCCGGAGATCTTCCCCTCGGACAGATCAGTGTTCATCGGAGTCTCGAGCTTGACGATGCATCGCCGGATTTCTTCGGCAAACACCAGCAGAAGATGGCCGAAGGTGGAAGGTTCGGCGAACTGTCCGTGCGTGCGCATGATCATCCAGGTCCACTGGTGTTCCTGCGCCTTCCTCCGTAAGGACTGTTCCAGCGATCTCAGCGCGTTGATGTCCAGATGGACCGCCTTGCGGAGCATCAGAATCAGCGCCGGATCCTCCACGTCGTAGCTCGTAATCTCCTTATGGATTTCCGAACACAAATGGCCGATACCGGCCGCTTCGAGCGACTCGCGGACGTTGGTGACGAAAGCGATCAGGTCGTGATCCACTTCCGCCTCGATCTCCGCGATCCTGTCCACAGTGAACGCAGCATGCTTGAGGACGCTCATATACGCACCTTTAGGTGCCATCCCCAAATGTTCGCGTGCGCGCAGAACCGCTAGCTCAACATCCAGCCAGTGCTCGAACTTGCTCTCTTCCCGGAGCCAAAGTTCTCGCATCGGAAGCAGTGCGTAACGCTTGATGATCACGATGTATACCTCCTCGTGCCTAAAGTGAACAGCTAAAACGGTCATTTACCTTAACAAATACCCTATAAAAAATCAAGATATTTGGACAATATTTCTTTTTTAAACAAATCTTCCGTTTTTTTAATATTTCCTTTGGAATAAATTAATTTCATTGATTTAACCAATGCTAATTCCTGCTTAATTTCAGCCTCCGACCGGCATTGCTGTAAAAAATTCAAATAGCATGTTTGATATTGCATAATGGTTTTACAGTTTAAAAAATTTTGCGGACCGAAAAGTAATTTATCTTCTTTAGTTGCCCGGTATAATCCTGTGGAGAATAATCCTGATTTTTCATCTTTTAGTAATTTAAATAACGGGCAATTCTGGCAGTCGTTTTTACATTTGCGGACATCTTCCGTGTCAAAAACAAAACGAAAACCCCGCCAATCATCAATAACCACATTGATAAATCCGTCGTACTTTTTTGACAGTTCTTTGAATTTAATATTGGCAATTTTTAGAATATCTTTTCTCATATCTTTAAATTTAAAAAATAAAGCGGTTGGAGCGAAGAAATTAATCTCCGCCCCAACCTTTTGTCACAAGGTCAGTCCAGAAAAGGCACCGGGCATAGCGGGTACCCGCCGAAAGGATCGCCGGTACCTTCCACCGTCGCCCGGCATCCGCCACGGCACTTGTCCCACTTACTGCAGCTGCCACAGGGTTCCCCAACCGCACTCTGCGAAAGCATTAGACGGCTACAGATCAGCGGTGACTCATAGGCTTTCCGGATCGGATCCGGATCGGCGGTTTGTGAAAGCTGGACCGTAGAGTTGGAGCAGGCGCGGATGTGCCCGTCCGCCGCGAAGTAAAGACCCTTGTCGTAGAAAGGACAGGAGCCGAACACGTGCGGCATCAGTACCTCGGCTTCCGCCAGGCCGAATTCCTTGCGGACCGCCTGGATCTTGCGGATCATACCCGCCAGCTGTTTAGGGTTAGGGGCAATCCGCCAGTAGTCAGGACCGATCGGCTCGCCGGAACCCATCAGTTCCAGATCCGTGCCGATCTTCTGTGCAAGGCACCAACTGTAGTAACCCGGCACAAATTCCAGGTTCTGTTTGCGGATCAGGTTCTGCAAACGGAACAGTGGGTCCTCATACCCGGCCGCCTGAAAAATCCGGATCGCGGAAAGCAGTTGCCGCACCACATTCATCCCCCGACCCAGCATCTCCGCCTGCAGCGGATACTGCGCGGGATCGGAAGGATCGATGTTCAGCTTGCCGGTAACATGCACCTTGTGCTCATGCAACCACCGCGCGAGCTCGGGCGTGATCGCCAGCATGTTGGTGAAAACCCAAGGCAGAATCCCGCGGCGCAGCAGCTCCTCAATGAACTCCTGCAGGTGCGGCCACAACAGCGGCTCCCCGCCTAAGAGGTCCATCGTTTCCAGTTCCGCGCCGCGGTAATCACGGCACAAATCCAGAATCCGGATTGCATCTGACAGGGACATCTCCTTTTTGTTCAAGAAATTGCGGCGCACCATATAGCACCCCGGACAGGCACACTGACAACGGGTGGTGACTTCGATAATGCCATACCGAAGTCCTTTGGTCTGCAGCGCCTCCTGGTAGCGGGTATCAATCGACTCGGGAATCGCGCCGGCGCAGGGTCGGTACGTCTTCATGACAAACCTCCGAACTGTGAATGAACAATTCAGCTTAAGCTTTAACTTTTGGGAAATCAAAAGTCTCTCAAGCTGAAGGCTTTCGATAAATCAAAAGCCCCTTCTCTCCGTGAGAAGGGGCTGGCTTTATATATTTTCTGCTATATCAAAACAACCCTTTCTCAGGAACGGAAGAGTTGTGTCGATGGGTATTAATTCTTTGGAGAATAAGTCTAAAACCACCTTTGCTTTTTTTCAACCATTTTGAAGTCCGGGCAATTGTAGTTGAGCTCAGTCCGGTATCTTCAATGATCTTGCTGTATGGAATATTCTGATTGAGCATCCGAGCGGCACGCCAGCGGTTGCCTAATTCAATAATTTCTTTTTCCGTCAGCAAATCACGAAAAAAATCCACGGCTTCCTTGGTGTTTTTTAAGGAAAGCATGGCCTGGTATAATTCTTCAGTTTTCTTGCTGTTCTTTTTGTTCATTTCCATTTAAATTCATGCTTTATTAGGCTAAAGCAAAGCGCACAGGTCAATATATCATATTTATAGGAGATGTCAAGCATTGCACTAATAGGGTTTAAACTGACTGAAATGATTGTTTTCTCCATATACGACAAAAGAGCTGAAAAAAAATAGCTATTTCATCTGAAATGAGATGGGTGAAAAGAGAATGGATGGTGGGATGAGTAGAGAAGGAGCGAGGAGAGGGTAGGAGGAAGAGAGGAAGAGTGAAGGCAGGAGGGGTGAGGAGGGCGGGGTTGGGGGGTGGGGGGGGAAGGCGGGGGGTGTGGAACATGTGATGTTCCGACTCATGAAGGAGGTTGGGTGGTTGGGGGGCAGTCTTTGACTTCAAATCAATGAAGGCAAAGATCGCTCCCCAAAGACCACGGTTTCCTTTCCCGATATTCTCTTTTCAAATAACTAACTCAGCTCTTGTTGGATTCAATATTACCATATTTTAAAAAACCGGTCAAACCTGCTAAGATTACAGTTTTTTTATCATCAATTATTAATAAATATTACAGTTATCCACAATAAAATTTTTTATGAATAAAAAAACCGCCATTTGATTATGACGGCCGCTTGAACTCGAAGAACTTGGGAAGGAACAGCCTCCCCTTCTGTGAAAGAACGATGGACTTGTCGTCGGGGATCCGATCAGGACCGATTATTGTACCATCCGGCACGACGATCCCCTTCTCGATTACCGTATTGGTAATCTGACAACCCTTGCCGACGACCGCACCGTCCAGAATGACGACATTCTGCAGAACACTACCACTGCCGACGACCGCGCCGTAGCTCACAACCGAGCGGGTGATCTCCGTGTTATCCTGAACGACGACGTTCGGAGCGAGGAGTACTTCCTCCATCTTCACCCGGTCCACTTTGGCCGGAATGAGCGGATAGCGCAGGGCGGTCCAGACCGGCCACGCGGGGTTGTAAAAGTTGAACGGCGGTTCGCGCATGCAAAACGCCATCTGCGTGTCGAAGTAGTCGTCCGGCGTTCCGACTTCGAAGAACGTCGCGCGCTCGCAGGGATGCATCCCGGCGATGGTGTTGTCACCCAGATCGTAGGTCACAACTCGCGCATGCCGGACCAACCAGGGAACACCGATCTTGCTCAGCGTCAGAGCGGGATCCCACCGGCGACTGGCCTTGGTCAGCATTGCAGTGAAAAGGTCTTTCTTGAAGACGTACAGCGCGACGTTGCCCCGGCAGTAACCCGGATCACCCGGAATCTCTTCCGGAACTTCCGGCTTCTCTTCCATACCGGTCACCAGATCACCATCACAGGTGATCACGCCCAGTCGCCCGGCTGCTTGCTGGGTTGTCACCCGGTTGTAGACCATCACCACATCAGCATCCGTCTCTTTGAAACGGATAATCGCTTGACGCAGATCAATCTTCGCCACCTGATCACCCATCGCCAGAACCACGAGCTCAGAATCATCATTCTGCCAGATCAGCGAATGATGACGCAGGGAATCGAGGTCCGAAGCGTAGAAGCGATCCTGCTCCTTGGGCGGTGGCAGGCACCGGATGAACTGCCCACGCATCGAAGCGACGGCATCCACGAACCCCTCCAGGTGTACCATCAGAGAGTGCGGACGCTTCTGCACAATCAGGTATAGCTTGCGGATGTCGCTGTTCAGGAAGTTCGAGATCATCACATCTGCGAGACGGAACACACCTCCGATCGGAATGGCTGGCTTCGCCCGGAAACGGGTGAGTGGATAGGCACGCTCCCCTTCGCCACCGGCAAGAATAACGCCGATTACTTTGCTGGTGTCGACCATATGGTACATACAATTACCTCCGTGTCTTGGACAAAGTGAGTGTGAACGGGCGAGCAACGATTGTACCAGAATATTTATAAATGTCAATGGAATAAAAAAACCGCCTCAATCCATAAAAGATGTATTGGCGGGGACTAGTCTTCCGAAGGAACGGGGAGACCGATGGTCCATAGGATGGACCCATCGCGAGTCTTGGTGACGAAGGATTCACCCTGGACCACCAGGAAGTACACAGCCATGCGGATCTCTTTGAGCTCCGCATCGGTCGTGAAACGCGATCCGGTCGTCTCGATGTCCGGCGCGTGCTCCTCGGCGGAGCAGATCGTCCCGGTGACGATATTGCCGTCCACATGGTGGATCTGTACGGCAATCGGTCCCAGAAGCGGGACGTCGTGCGGATCGAACACTCGCGCCGCGACAGTATGCGCGACGCTGTCGATCACTTGTTCGAGCCACTGCGAAGTCGGCATTTGCTTTGCCTCCGACGAAGGTGAGTCCGTGCTCAGGCCGGAATGGCGAGAGCTGGTTGAGGGTGATCTAGGTGAAGAGCGAGGGGGTGTTCGCACGGCTCATGACGTACATCTGTCCCATCACGTGACCGAGTCCACTGCCACAGATGCCGGTCTCGTCGACCTGCCCTCCACACAGGAGACACACGTTGCCGTTCGCTCCGGCGACCACCATTCGGGTGAGCGGAGCTCCGTAGCCGTACTTCGGCCGGCGGTAGATCCCGCCGATCACATGACCGAGGAGACACTCTGTCTCCCCCTCCCTGACTCCCTCTTTGAGAGACGATCCGCAGACGGAACACCTTCCATCCGGAGTACGCTCCACAGTGACAAGTTCAAACAATTGCTCGGACATTCAATCCCTCCATGTGGAGAACGGTGATTGCCAAAGCCGGAATGGCTTCAGGCGTTGCGAGGTTACGGGATGAGCGAGGGGGCGTGTTCGCGGGTAGCGGGATAGTATTTCCCCATCTGGTGCTGCAGAACAGCACAGACGCCGGCATCGTTGACATGACCACCGCAGAGCAGGCACCGGGTACCGTTCGCGTCGGCACGGATCAGACGAATGGGCGGATGCCGTTCGTTCTTGGGTTTGTGGTAGACTTCCCCGGTCGAGTGTCCGGAGTGACACATGGTCGCGCCATCCTTGAAATTGGCTCCGCAGACGGAACACCAACCCTCGGGAGTGCGCTCTACCACAACGACGTTGAACACCGTAGGTTCGGGCGCCCGATCCCTTGACATTGGAACCCTCCTTGCACTTTCGATCCCTCTATCAGTTCCGATCCGCGAAGAATTCGCAGGATCACTCAAGGCATATTACCTAATGTGCTGTTTCAATATTTGTTTTATTTCAGCTAAACTTTATATCATCAATCATGTATTTTGTCAAGCCGATGACAAAACAGCACAAACAAAAAGAGGCGGTATTACCCGCCCCTTAACTTTTTCTAATTTCTATTGATTCTTTGTGGTTGTAATAATCACCATCGTCTTACCTTCGCTTTCCGAAATACTGAGAATAATCATCCGATCATCTTTCTCTCCCCCTAGCGTAACACTGCCTTCAATGGCGTATGTCGAATTGACATCCCATCCGTCATTAGCCAGTTCTGTTTCATATTCACTCCGCACCGCTGTTAATGATTTAGTGGATTCAACGGTAACCGAAAATGCTTCATCAGCTGTTTCCATTGCTGATTTTAGATCCCCTTCCGTAACGTAAACATCTGATGGAAAATTATCCGGCAAAGAAACATTTTCTCCCCAAGCCATAGAACTGCCATTAACATTTATTCTGGCAGAATCATCGTCAATATCAACATCCGCGTCACCCCCTACTGATTTTTCGATTGCATTTTCCGCCGTGTTTTCCGATACCTTCTTGGCGCACCCGGCACCGGCGACAACTGCTACCGCCAGTAGCATGATCGCGATTAATGAAATTTTCTTCATATCTCTCTTCATTAATTATTAAATTAATAATATTAATCACAAGGTCCTGCCCAAGCTACATAACCAACCATAGCACTGACTGCACCGGGATATTTGGTAAACCACCCGCTACTAGATACCTCATATTTTTTATCACATTCCCCGCCATCATTTTGCATCATTTCTGGGTCATCTTCCAGTGTAGCCCATAGAACAAACTCATCCCTTCCATGAATCGGAGCAGCATACCAGTATAAATGTGTGTCGTCATTTATGGGATCAAGCGGTGCGCTGGAAATCAGATAATTATTATCAGCTAGCCCGTCTTCATCATCACTAGCTATGGGATAACCATCAAGTTCAGGTGGTGAAATACCAGACATTTGATTGTGATATTTACACCCATCACCGGGGACTTCACTTCCAGATTCATTAATTCTTGGCCAGCCATTTATAAACCCCGGGGAGCCGGAACTTTCCACTGTGAAATAATTACCATTTGCGGACCATGCGTCCGGTGAGTCTCCACAAACATAAGCATCATATTCATCATAATAATCCTCCAATGCCGCCCGAAACTGTGATAATGTCACGGTGCGCTGTTCGTCGCGCGCATCCAACTTGCCGTTTCTGTACGAAACAACCGCAATTGTGGATAGAATACCCATTATTGATATTACTACCAATAATTCGATTAACGTGAAACCTGTTTTCCCTTTTTTAAGCATATATTTATTATAATACAAAACCCTTAAACCGGCTATTTGCTCTATAAATATTAATTATCTGCTAGATCTGACAACCCGTTACATGTTTCACTGGACCATAACCCCAGTCCTTTTTCTCTGGCATTGTTTTCCAGAATTTTATATTCATCAGTTTTAATTGTTGGGTACGCAAGATAAGCGTATGCGTAACCTTCTTTTACTAATAGTGCGCCGACATCTTCACCGCCAAGATAAAGATACCGAAGCAGTCTGTCGTATTCGTCCCGATTAGATTGAGTATTGTCTGATATAAAAGTGACCTCCCTGCCTAACACCAGTTGTTGCATCTTATCTGCAGCTTCCTGCCCAAAACACTGGACTGGTTTTCTGGGATCTTTTGTTTCCGGCGTATCAATCCCCAGAACCCGCACTTTGGTATTGTCCGATAATGCAATCGTGTCACCATCAACAACCCGATCAATTATCGCCTTAAATTCATCCCCTCTTTCATAAATTGCCGGATCAATAAATTCAGTTTCTTCTCCAACATTAATATTAGTATTTTCCGGCTGATTATTATCCAATAATCTTATTCCGCCTGATGCAACTAGAATAATAATTACAACCAAAAACAGCAGAGGATTTTTTTTGAAAATTCGTTCTACTGTTTTTCCAGAAAATAAACGATTCAAATCCATTAACTTAAAGTTTTCCTATTACCTCTCTGTAAAATGGCGCGTTTCTTCTTCAACATCCAGCATATAACTTTTGAGAAGTCGTGCCAGTTCCAGCAGTCTGGTCACTCTTTTGCGTACCTCTGCAACAGTCTCCACTTTGGGATCAATTTTTTCCAAAACCTGAATCAACTCGCCAATATGCGCGATAGCGATCCGACTGGGTGTTACCGGCAAATTTTCCAGAGTTGTACCAAACAAACTTTGCGCAATTCTTTTTTCAATTTCTCCACATTCCTGCAAAATGTCTTTGCGCTCCATAATCATTTCCTGTATTTCAGTTCCGGGATCAGCTTCGTAGGGACGGACTTTTGCAGCGCTTGATTCCTGTGCCGGAGTTTGAGTTTTATCCGGTTGAGGCATGTCGTCATTTCTACTTAAACCAATTGCAGCCTTCGACTGAAGCCATTCCAGTGTTTCATCATATGGCTCCAATAAACCCATTTCACGTGCCATCTCGATTTCTGGCGTAACTCCTTCCTCCCGCGCATTTGGATAATTTATGTCTTCAGATCCCATTTGATTATAATAAATAATTAGCAACTCCAGTCTAGCAAACATTCACAGGAAATACCAATTTCAGCAATAAAAAAAGCCCCGGTCTCAAACTGAGGCGAGGCGAGAATGTGCAAATCTAGGACTCGTCGTCCGGATCTTCGTCGTCCAGATCGGACTCATCCCCTTCATTCTCAGGACCAATATCCGGATCATCCGGATAGAAATCACCGTTCTCCGGATCCCAATCCAGGTAGTCGACCGTATCGACATTGACTGATCTGTTGATCAGAGCGTCTTTTTCCGCCCCGACACGTTGGACCAGGTCATGAATGGCTACATCCAGTTCTTGATCGGCCGGCTTATGACCGTTCAAAATCCGGACCAGCTGGTACGGCTTCATGTTGAGCTGTTTGGCCGCGCTGCGGAGCGTGACAACATCTCGATCCTCAAGGATGTGCATCCCCAGTTGTTTGACCGAGTTCTGAAGCTCGTTGACTTCCAGAACTTGATAGGAGTGCGCCAGAGCAGCCCGGATCAGATACACATAATACGGGCTAGTGATGACACCCGCTTCGAAGTTCGCGAGCAAATCAACCGTTGTGAGTCGGTTCCTTCTCGGAACACTCACGTGATCTGCCAGGAAACTGAGCCAGAACCTGACATCCTGCTGAACGACATCGCTCCTTTCGTGTCCTTTGAATTTCACTTTGAACAGTTCCTGCATGCAGACGCTGGTCGGCCGTCCTTTGGCACGACGCTTGTCCTTGCTCATTATCCCTCTCCCCGTTGATTCCTCCGTGAATCTATCCATGCGGATTCACTGCGCACTGCTCCCAGGATGTACTAGGCAAAGATGTAAGGAGCAGTATGTTCTTATAACACCAATATTTGTACAAGTCAATGCCAAAGACCTTTGATTGATTCAAAAAGTGCATTTTTATTCTAAAAAAAGAGACCTGTGTTGGTCTCAGAGGTACTGTTTAAAATGTGTTGAGCCACGGGCGATCACCGAGGTTGTGGTCGAGAGTAATGTTGCGTCGCTTCGCTTCCTCATCAAGATGATGGAAACAAAGGTCAGGCATAAACAACTTGTCCAGACGCGACTGTGCTCCAGTCCAGATCGGACTATTGGGCACAATGTCCACGCCATCCCGTAAGATGTCGTAGATTGTGACAGCGCCGGTTTGGTTAGGATAGAAGCCGTCCTTGTGACATTTGAAGCTTCGCCCCAGCTGGTTAACATCGAAAAGAACCGTCAGCCACTCCCCCCTCATTTTCAATCTAGCTTTCACGATCGCACCTCCTCTAGTCGAGAGTGATGTTGCGCCGATTCGCCTCCTCATCAAGATGGTCGACACAAAGATCAAGCCCGAACAGTTTGTCCAGACGCGACTGCGCTCCGGCCCAGGCCGGATTATGGGACCAGACGTCCACGCCGTTCTGTACGATTTCCGTAATTCTGACGGCGCCCCCCTCGTTAGAAAAGTAGCCACACTTGCGACAGTAGCGACTTCGCCCCTGCCTGTCTACGCTGAAATGAACCGTCAGCCATTTCCCCCGCACTTTCAAATCGGCTTTGTACACGATTACACCCCCCTGTTTTCAATGCCAAGGTCATGACAGGTCAGAAAACCAGCTTAAATCAAATGAAGAGCGGTGTCAATATACCCAAATCTTAGCCAAAAATAATGTGAATTAATACTTGACTTCCAGTTGATTCACATATATTCTAATAGACCACTCCGCTCTTTCAGTCTCTCATGGGGAAGGTAGGTGCCATGCGAAAGCGTAAACATCGCATCTCACCCAGCTACAGCAGGTATCGCCGTCGAATGGCGATCAAGCTGAACCGACTCGGTCTGACGGCTGAGGCGAAGAAGCGCGAACTGCGCCGACTCACCCAGTGCTGTCTTGCGCACAGGATCTACGAGCTACCCCAACAGGCGCTGGAACCGCCGAAGTTCCAGATTACCACTGAGGAGTATCGTCAGCTGCCGATGATGTCCAGCTGGGAAGAATACTGCAGACAGTGCCGGCGCTTCACACCTCCTGCGGTATCTCTGCGGTCCCCTCAGGGTCCGGTCCAAGTGGTCATCTGCGACCACTGCGGGCTCAAGATGAAGCCCTTCCAGAGAAGAGGCTTTCATAGCAACTAATAGGCCCTTGCCATCAAGCAACGCGGCCTTTTTTTATTTATTCTCACCCTAATTCCTAAATCCTATTCCCTATCACCTAAATCCTATTCCCCAACCCCTATAAAACAAGACCCGTACAATAGAATAATAATTCTGTTTTTCACCTTAAGTATTGACATTTTGCATTAGATGTGATATGAGTAATGGTCTGCCGGATTCATATCACCCGGCAGAAGAGCAGTCGCTTCTTAATGAAAGGAGTAGTCGCTATGCGGTGGAAGTTCCGACAATGTCGTCGCTAACACGACACACGTACCGACCGATGAGGTGAGATTCACTCCTTCTGGGACTCGGTGCGAACCGACTCCAGGAGGAACAGCCATGTCCACCATCCACATCCCCTCCCGCCGCTACGCCAGCATCTTCGACATCCCGGCCGATACCGGTGACATGAGCACCTACGGCGTCCGCCCTTCCAACGACGCCATTGGCGGTTGCTACGGCATCAGGTGGTACCAGTACTACCAGGATGCCCAGACCGGCGAGATCTACCGGGTGCACTGCCACGACGGCGAGTACGGAGGCAAGCTGGCCTACAGTGACGAGGACGAGGCGTATCGCCTGAAGTGCTGCCGGGCCATCGTCAACTGGTGCCACAAGCTGGTCCAGGACGGCGAGTCTGAGATTCGCATGTCCCGGAACGAGGTCGCCGTCATGCAGAACATGACGCACAACGAGTGGCTCGAGACCGAGGCAGGCAAGCGCGACGGGAAGTACAGCAGGAACGATCTGTCCGGAGGCCTGGTCGGCTACTGTCGGGGTATCCCGATCATCTGCGACCTGACTCTGGAAGACGATCTTCCTGAGCGCGACTGATCACAATTTAACCGGTCACAAAATCTTCCTCTCACAGGGAAGAAACGAGAGTCTGACCAACTCTCATTTTTTTTATCTGGAATTTCCCTAATCCTTAAACCCTCTTCCCTATCACCTAAATCCTATTCCCTAACTCCTATCAAACAAATGGCTCTAGGGGAGGGATTTCCACCCCCCCCTTTTTTTTCGTTTCGCTCTGCTCAACTCAGGGTCGTTGTCCTGGGCAGCGCCAAATGCTACGCAAGCTCGCATTTGTCGACGCTCGACTACTCCTTCGCTTTGCTCCGGATTGTCTTGCTTCTGCCCGTTCGAATCCACACTAATAAAAACAAGGTGCTTTTGTATTACTAATTCTTTTCATAAATATTTTGGCTCTAGGGGAGGGGCTCGCCCTCGCTCCGACTCGGGTTCCTGGGCGCTACGCACCGAAAGCTACGCCAGCTCGCTTTCTCTCGCGCCCTTCTCGCCCCTCCATACAATAAAAATAGTACCACCTTGTCGGTGATACAATTTTTATGGCTCTAGGGGAGGGGCTCGAACCCCCGACCTCTCCGTTAACAGCGGAGCGTTCTACCAGCTGAACTACCCTAGAATAAGATTTAATGTCCCTTCATATTCAAAAAATCCCGCTTATCGGCGGGACATTTAATTTTATGAAACAAACAAAAGTCACACCGAAAGAAGCGGGTTGTTATTATTATTCAACTGTAGAATAGTCTGTTTCATGTTGCTAGTTTAACTGAACTGAAAATATTGTCAAATACTAAATTACATGGTCAAGAATTTTTCCTGTTCAGTTTTCAGTTTGGATAAAGTCTTTTTATCCCATCGCTGATTCAGTAATATTTTGGCAATCCATTGACCGCCCACCAGATGCGGCATCATCACGAAATTAGCGCCGTGTTCGTATAATACTTTGGCATCCGGACGGTGGTAGGCATTGCCAATAACTAGAATTTTACTGTTATGTTTACGAATGAATTTAATAAAATTAACCTGGTCATCAACCGCCGGGATTGTCATAATAACTATTTTACTGCTGGCAATCGGTAGGTTCTCCAGAAACTCAACATCTGCAACATCACCAAAATAAAATGGAATTTTATCCTTTCGCAACCTTTCTACAGCTTCCGGGTCAAAATCAATGACGGAAAAACTTTTTTTAAGAGTATTGAGTGTTTCCGCTACCCTCATCCCGATCCGGTGATAGCCGATAATCCAGGCATCATATTTTACTTCAACCCGTTCAATCTGATTTCGCTTGTCCGGACCGAATAAGCGAAAAACTGGAAGCAGATAGCGGTATATTTGCTCGTTGTACGAAATCAAATAGGAAGAAATAAAAATTGTGATAATTGCCACTGCGGTAAATACAGCGATTTCATTTCCATCGATATGTCCGAATTGCCGGCCGGCAAATAATAATACAAAACCGAATTCACTGACTTGCGCCGATGTTAATCCGGACAAGAAACTGTTGCGCCGGGTGAATTTTAAAGACCGGAAAATAATATAAAGTATCAGCGGATTACCGATTAAAATGAACAATGAAAGTATAATCGCCGGTATCACTATTTCTCCAACCGAATGAATACCCATTTCACTACCCAGTACAATAAAGAAAACAATCAGGAAAAAATCTCGGAGCGGTTTGATCCGGCTACCGATTTCCAACTGATAGGGTGAGGAACTGAGCGCGATGCCGGAAATAATAGCGCCAATCTCCAAAGAGAATCCGATCAGATACAGTATACTAGCCATGCCAAAACACCACGCCAATGTAAAAAGGAAAAGTAATTCGCTTGATCCGGCTATTTTATCCAGAACTTTTGGCAAAAGATATTTACTGACCAGATACAAAACGGCCGAAACAAATAAAAGTTTCGCAATCAGCAGAAAAATAGCATCCCATCCGTTCCCGTGGTTCCCGCTCATCATACCTAAAATTATGATCAGCAAAACAGCGATTATATCTTGGACCAGCATCAGCCCGATTGTATAACGACCGTAAATCGTGTCCGTATCTTTTTTATCGGACAGGAGTTTCATAATGATAATCGTGCTGGAAAAAGTGATAGCTATCGCCAAATACAGTGCCGGAATTATCTGAGTATTGATTGCCAGCAATATTACAATCCCGATTCCGGCAGTAAAAATAACTTGACCAAAACCGGTAATCATAGAAACACGGCCGATCGATTTCAAATGGCGCAGATTCAGGTTCAAACCAATAATAAAAAGAAGCAGGACCATCCCGAACTGCGCGAACATTTCGTACATTTCATGGTCGCCGTGCAAAAGATTCAGAATAAATGGACCGCAGAGAACGCCGGCAAAAATATAAGCTATAATCAGAGGTTGGCGCAGGAGCTTGACGATAAAAGCAATGCTGACTGTAATAGCCAGCAGAGAACTGATTTGTATAAACAGATTATCCATGAGATTTTATTTTACTTATATTTTTATTTTGATATTTCAACAGCTGATTATATTTTAAAATATTTTGCTGATAATGTCCATTAAACACCAAATTATTTAAAAATAAAAAGGGGCCGATCGTTGTGTTTCGAAAAGTCCCTTGGGCGCTCACCACTATCACTTCGAGTGAGCAGGCGAATTGCGCAGATTGGTCCACCAGTAGACCAGGTAGTTGGTAATGAACGTGTATGCCACAATAATGATGCCGGTCGCCACCAGCATGACGTCACCGACGATTCCGCCGGTATAGATTCCGACCCCCAGACTGGTCCCGAGCGCAAAACCCTTCAGGCAGTTGCGGCCGAATTCAAGACCAACCAGGATGGGCGTGAACATACCAATGGTCGCGCCAAACATGAGCGCCAAGTACGGTCCGATAACCAGCGTGAACAGCAGACCGAACACCATCGTGATCAGCAAATCCGCGAACAGAAAGGGAATTTTGTTCTCCCTTCCCCTCTGATGAGTCCGAGAAAGCTCAAACACGCACGCGGCAAATATCAGCGGGAGGAACAGTATGTCCCAGCCCCGTGACTCCATGCCCAACGCCGGCAAACTGATACCGACCTCACGGTGCCAGCGTATCCAGGAAATCTTCGGTACGTCGCCGATCAGGGCATAGATCCCCCAGAAGATGGCAAGCAGAACGATGCCGGTTACCAAGGTTAACATGATCCGGTCAAAGTGGCGTGACATTGTCACCTCCCCGTATAAGGGTGTCTGAACCCGGGCAAAGCCACTACATTCTTAGTGCTTTTTCAGACTTTTGTCAACCCCGTTTAGAGAATTTCTCTAACGGGGTCAATAATCCACGATTCCAACAATGCAGTCTCTGGAAATAAAAAACCCCGCACCCATCATTCGTGAATTACGAAGACGGGGGCGTGGTTAGCAAGAAAGAACTTCTACGCGAGCACGGACGAGGGACGACTGGTGCCCCAACTGCCACAGTCGACCCAGTAGTAGTCACAGTTCCAGGAACCGTTCCCGAACCGATCGAGGCAGAGGACGAAACGGTCGCCGAACGGGTACCGCAGGATAGTGCCCCAGAACGACAGGAAGGTTATTCCCTTCGTGCCGTACAGCCACTTCAAAGTCACGTGGCCGTTTTCCTGCCAGAGGGCGAGAAAATCATCGGCGTCGAGCTGGACATCCGATTTGGCCTTGATACGGCGGAGGCATTGCTCACCGGAGATATTGTACTCCCATCTGCGGAGGTAGTCCTTGCCGACAATCCTGCCGGCGTCTAGGTTATCTCCGGTACGTCTGCCGACCTGCTCATCGATCTTCCAGCCCTTGCCCAGAAACTGTTCGGGGTTGAAGGGGAGACGCTTCAGCAAATGAGACGGGGACACGTCTTTCGACACGGCATCATCCTTTCTCATGTTTCGAGACATTTGCTAGTGGACTACTACTATAGTAGTCATAGCCAGAAAGTATACAATAGGTCATCCTGAATTCATTTCAGGATCTCCAATTATTTTGAGGTAAGTTGGAGATGCCGAAACAAGTTCGGCATGACAAATACTTGGGTACCTTTTGGCTATGACCACTTTACATAGCTCTCATTGCTAAATTAGTAAGGTGCTAAGATAACAAATTACCCTAGCACTGGATGATGATTTTGTCAACCCAGTTAGAGAATTTCTCTAACAGGGTCAATACCAATTGTACTGATAAAATTTTATGATAATAGAAAAAGACGAGTTTTAAACTTGTCGAATCTCCCAGCAAATAAAAAACCCCGCACCCATCATTCGTACATTGCGAAGACGGGGGCGTGGTTAGCAAGAAAGAACTTCTACGCGAGCACACCTGCGGGATCGCTGGCAAACCAACTGCCACCGTAGATCAGCCGGTAGCGCCGATACCACGAACCGTCATGGCTCCGACAGAGATAGAGGACGTAATGGTCGCCACTAGAGTCACACAAAATGGTACCCCAGAAGGACAGCCAGGATACGCCCCGGGTCGCGTACAACAACCTGAGCGTGATATGCCCCTCTTCCTGCCACAGGGCGAGGAAGTCGGAGGCATCCAGCTGAATGTCCGGCGCGTTCCTGATACGGCGCAGACGTTCTTCTCCGTTGAGAAAGAGTTCTCCTTCGCGGAGGTAGTCCTTCCCGACGATCCGGCTGGCGTCGAGACTGTCGCCGACACGTACACCGACCTGTTCGTTGTTGATCTTCCAGCCCTTGCCTGGGAACTGTTCGGGGTTGAAGGGGAGACGCTTCAGAACGTGGGACATGGTTTCGGGAATATCCTTCGACATGGCGTCATCCTTTCACCTGTTTCAGGTCACTGCTAGCGGACTACTACCATAGTAGTCATAGCCAGTAATAACCAATTGGACTCCTTCGACTTCACCCCGCTAAGTGGGGCTTCGCTCAGAATGACCCTTGGTCACTTTTGGCTATGACTACTGTGTGTGTCTCAAATAGCATATTAAAGTGCAAAACGAAAGGTAAATGAATTTATCATGGATTAATGGCACTGTCAATAATAGGTAAAACAGAAGAAAGGAAAAGACGAGCTTTAAACTTGTCGCATCTCGCAGCTCCTAGAGCCCCGACAGAAATCAAAGATTTCTTACGGGGCAGGTCGCCTGCCCGCTCAGCCGGAGGCGAACCGATGGCGGGCGGGGGCTTCCTTCGACTTCGTTCAGGATAAACTTCTCGCCCGAATTTTGTTTAAAAATAAATGTATAGAAAAACAGCAAGTTTTTACTTACTGTCTTTCTATTGGCTCCTGGAGTCGGGCTCGAACCGACAACCTACCGGTTACGCTAATCCCCCTGTTTCCACGGGGCGCGGACTATATCATTACCCTTTGTTTAAAAAAGGGTATCCCAGTATCTAGTCTCTACGGGCTCCCTGCACCATAATGCGCAGGAATTCCCACGGTATTGGCATATCTCCGATCGGAAGAAACGTAGCTTTCACCGTTATCCTAGGATGTTCACTCCGAAATTACTTTCGGAGGCTGCGTGATGCCTTGATGTATTTCTCGGT